>NZ_JBHYTK010000062.1:0-42229 GCF_042749255.1 Streptomyces sp. NPDC059524
GGCTGCGGCTTCGCCGCGCCTTCCCCCGATCAAAGGCGCCGGACGCCTTGATCGGGGAGATGCCACCCGAAGGGTGTGCATCTCAGGGGCGCGGGGAACTGCGCGACCGGCCCCCACCGGGCCGTCACCCGGCGACGAAACCCACTGACCTACGGCGCGACCGGAGCCGGGACGATGCGGCCCGTGACCTCGCCCAGGCCCACCCGGGTCCCCCCAGGCCCGGGGGCCCACGCGCTCAGGGTGACGACATCCCCGTCCTCCAGGAACCCCCGCTCCACCCCGTCACCGAGCTTCAGCGGCCGCGTCCCGTTCCAGGTCATCTCGATGAGCGACCCGCGCTCGTTCTCCTCGGTCCCCGAGATCGTGCCGGAGCCGTACAGGTCACCGGTGCGCAGCGACGCCCCGTTGACCGTCATGTGGGCCAGCATCTGCGCCCCGGTCCAGTACATGCCGGAGAAGGGCGGCTCGGAGACGACCTCGCCGTTGAGGGACACCGTGATGCGCAGGTCGTATCCGGCGGGCTCGGCGTCCGGCGCCGAGTCGTCCAGGTACGGCAGCAGCGGAACGGTCCGCTCGGGCGCCGCCACCCGCGCCGCGTCCAGCGCGTCGAGCGGCGTGATCCACGCCGAGACGGACGTGGCGAAGGACTTGCCGAGGTGCGGGCCGAGCGGCACGGTCTCCCAGTTCTGGATGTCGCGCGCCGACCAGTCGTTGAGCAGGCAGATGCCGAAGACGTGGTCCCGGTACCCGGCCAGCGGCACCGACGTGCCCTGCGCGGACGGGGTGCCGACGACGTAGCCGACCTCGGTCTCGATGTCGAGGCGGACGGACGGGCCGAAGACCGGCGCCGGGTCCGAGGGGGCCTTGCGCTGCCCGGAGGGGCGGACGACATCGGTGCCGGAGACCACGACGGTGCCGGCGCGGCCGTGGTACCCGACGGGAAGGTGCTTCCAGTTGGGCTTCAGCGGCTCCTCGTCCGGGCGGAACAGCCGGCCCAGGTTGGAGGCGTGGTTCTCCGACGCGTAGAAGTCGACGTAGTCCGCGACCTCGAACGGGAGGTGCAGGGCGACCGAATCGAGCGGGTGCAGATGCGCGCGGACGGTCTCGCGGTGGGCCGGGACGGTCACCCAGCCGGTCAGCGCGCGCCGCACGTCCGACCAGGCCGTGCGGCCCGCCGCCAGCAGGGGGTTGAGGTTCGGCCGGGCCAGCAGGGTGCCGTAGGGGGAGCCGAGCGCGGCGGCGACGGCGCCCGCGTCCAGGACGTGGTCGCCGAGGCGGACGCCGACGCGGGGCTCCTGTCCCGCGGGCGAGAAGACGCCGTACGGCAGGTTGTGGGCGCCGAAGGGGTGGCCTTCGGGGAGGTCGAACGGGTCGAGCGGGGTGTGCTCGGACGTGGCTGCGGGTGCCATGCCTACGGGCCTCACTTTCCATTCGGGGCGGGCGAGCCACACGTTACGTGGGAGAACGCCGTTCGGGCAGTGCCTGAAGAGTTCGTCATGTCCGGAAGGTCCCTCGGGGTCGATCGTGGGGGCGATCGCGGGGCCGATCATGGTGCCGATCACGGGGCAGACCCCGGGCAGACCCCGGGCAGACCCCGGGCCCGGGCCCGCCGCCGGCGGAATCCCGCGGCCGGAGAACGACGTGGTCCGGCGCCCGCGCGTGCTCGCCCACCAGGCGTGAAGTCGATCACCGTCGCTCTTCGCCGAGGAACTATCCTTCGCATGCTCGCGTCAATCCGAGCGGTGATGGTGGCACGGCCGAGACGACGGGGGTCGCGGAGACATGGGTTACACGATTCCGGGCTGGCTGGACGAGATCCTGGACTTCATCGGGATCAACTTCCCGAACGTGGACGAGGACGACTACCGCGAAATGGCCGACGCCATGCGGGAGTTCGCGGAGAAGTTCGAGGGGCACGGCGGCGACGCGCACCTGGCGTTCTCCCGGATCCTGTCCTCCTCCGAGGGCTGGGCCGTCGACTCCATGGAGAAGCACTGGAACAAGATCAAGGCCAGTCACCTGGAGAAACTCCCCGAGCTGGCCCGGCTGTTCGCGGACGCGTGCGACACGCTCGCCGAGATCATCGAGTGGATGAAGCACAAGGCCGAGGCCGAACTCGCCATCATGGCCGGGTCGGTGGGCCTGTCGATCGGTCTCGCGTGGGTGACGGGCGGTCTGTCGGCGATCCTGGGCGCGGTCGAGATCCAGGCGATGCGGCAGTGCGTGAAGCGGATCATCGACGAGGCGGTCGAGCGGATCGTCGACGAGGTGATCGCGAAGCTGACCGAGCCGGTCAACGCGAAGCTGGAGGCGATGGTCGAGGACATGGTTCTGGACCTGGCCGAGGGCGCGTTCACGATGCCGCCCGCCGAAGGCCCCGGCGGCGGTGGCGGTTCGCACGGCGGCGGCAAGGGCGGTGTGCACATCGCCTCGGCCGGCGACGGCGGCTCGTCCGGCGGTGGTGGTGCGGGCAAGCGCACGAGGATCGACCACACCGAGTTCGAGGACGGCGCGGGCAAGGTCTCCCGGCACGGCAGCGAGCTGCACCTCGCGTCCTCCGACCCGCTGGGCCGGGCCCGCGGCGCGTTCGGCCGCAGCAAGGGCCGCGACCCGTTCACCCAGGCCTTCGACAGCGTGCTGCACGGCGCCCTCAAGGGCTCCGAGAAGGCCCTGAAGAAGATCACCAAGCACATCACCGAGACCGTCCCCGAGCGGGTCAAGGGCGCGTCCCGCACCCACAAGGGCAAGGACCACGACGTCCGCGACAAGGTCGACGCCATCACCGGCGGCAAGAAGGACGGCGACGGCAAGGGCGGCGTCCGCACCCGGATCAACGACTTCGTCAAGCGCCTGCCCGACTCCACGAAGGACGCCTGGGACAAGGCCCGCGACAAGGCGATCGGTCTCGGGCAGCGCCGCTGCAAGACCGACCCGGTGGACGTCGCCAGCGGCGAGATGGTGCTCCACCAGATCGACCTGACCCTGCCGGGCGTCCTGCCCCTGGTCCTCGAACGCACCCACATATCCGGCTACCACTACGGCCACGCCTTCGGTCCGAGCTGGGCCTCGACCCTCGACGAGCGGCTCGAACTGTCCGGCAGCGGCGCCGTCTGGGCCCGCCCCGACGGCTCGCTCCTCACCTACCCCCGGCTGCCGCGCGAGGAGGGCGAGGAGGTGCTGCCGCTGGAGGGCGCGCGGATCCCGCTGTCCTACGCCGGCCGGTCGGCCCTCGGCGACATCACGTACATGACGGCCGACGTGCGCTCGGGCCTCACCCGCCGCTTCGTCGGCAACCCGTACTCCTCGGGCAGCCTGTACTGGCTCAGCGACCTGGAGGACCGCAACGGCAACGGCGTCCAGTTCTCGCGCGACGCGCAGGGCCTGCCCTCCACCGTGCTGCACGAGGGCGGCTACCGGGTCCGCGTCACCCGCGACCCGGAGCTCGGCCGCGTCACCGCCCTCCACGTCGAGACGCCCGAAGGGCAGGTCCGCGTCGCCTCGTTCGGCTACGACGAGCACCACCGGCTGACCGGGGTGTCGGGCGCGCGCGACGTGCCGCTGCGGTTCACCTACGACGACGAGAACCGCGTCACGTCGTGGACCGACCGGAACGGTCACACCTACGGCTACGTGTACGACGCCGCGGGCCGCGTCGTGGAGACCGTCGGCCCCGACGGCGCGCTGTCCTCGACCTTCGCGTACGACACCGCGGCCCGCGAGACCCGGTTCACGGACTCGGCCGGCGCGGTCACCGTCAGCCGCCTCAACACGCTCGGCCAGACGGTCAGCGAGACCGACCCGCTCGGCAACACGGTCCACTTCGAGTGGGACCGCTACGACAACCTGCTGTCCCGCACCGACGAGCTGGGCCACACGTCCCGCTTCACGTACGACGAGTCCGGCAACCTGCGCACGATCTCCCTCCCCGACGGGCGCACCACCACGACCACGTACACCGCCCTGCACCTGCCGGAGACGGTCACCGGGCCCGACGGCGCGGTGTGGCGGCAGCACTTCGACGACCGCGGCAACCGCACCGCGATGACCGCGCCCGACGGCACCGCGACGACGTTCACGTACGACGCCTCCGGCGCGCTCGCCACCGTCACGTTCCCGGACGGGGCGACGGAGACCCGCACCAACGACCCGGCGGGCCTGGTCCTCTCGGTGTCCGACGGGCACGGCGCCACGTACACCGTGCGCCGTGACGCCTTCGGGCGGCCGCTGGAGAGCGTCGACCCGGCGGGCTCCGTCACGCGCATGGAGTGGACCGCCGACGGCCTGCTCACCCGGCGCACCGCCGCCGACGGGACGAGCGAGGCGTGGACGTACGACGAGGAGGGCAACTGCCTCACCCACACCGGCCCCGCGGGCGGCGTGACCTCGTTCGAGTACACGTGGTTCGACCTCGTCGCCGCCCGCACGGGCCGCGACGGCGCGCGCTACACGTTCGCGTACGACACCGAGCTGCGCCTCACCGAGGTGTCCGACCCGCGGGGCCGGACGTGGAACTACCGGTACGGGCCCTCGGGTCTGACGGAGTCCCAGACCGACTTCGACGGCCGTACGACGACGTACGAGTACGACGCGGCGAGCCGGCTCGTCGCCCGGACGACCCCGCTCGGGCAGCGCATCGCCTTCACCTTCGACGCGGTGGGCAACGTGCTGGAGAAGGACGCCGCCGGCGTGGTCACCCGCTACGCCTACGACGCCGCCGACCAGCTGGTCGGCGCCGTGTCGCCGACCTCCAAGCTGTCCCTGGAACGCGACGTCATGGGCCGGCTGCTCACCGAGACGGTCGACGGGCACCGCATGCGCTTCGGCTACGACGCGCACGGCGAACTCGTCTCGCGCACCACCCCCACCGGCGCCGTCACGTCCTACCGCTACGACAGCGCGGGCCACCGGACCCGGGTGGATCTCGCCGGGCACGCCCTCGACTTCACCCACGACGTCCTGGGCCGCGAGACCGCCCGCACCCTCGGCCCGGCGGACGCGCCGGTCACGCTCGCCTCCGGGTGGGACGCGCTCGGCCGGCTCTCGACCCGCTCCCTGACCACGTCCCGCGGCACCCTGCGCGACCGCTCCTACGGCTATCGCGCCGACGGCTTCCTGAACCGGATCACGGACCGGCACGACGGCACCGACCAGCGGATCGAGCTCGACCCGGTCGGGCGGCCCGTCGCCGTCACCGCGGGCGAGTGGACCGAGCGCTACGCCTACGACGACACCGGGAACCAGACCGACGCCCAGTGGCCCGACGCCGCCCGGTCCACCGGGAGCCGTGGCGAACGCGCCTACGAGGGCACCCGGCTGCGGGGCGCGGACGGACTGCGCTACGAGTACGACGACGCCGGACGCGTCGTCCTGCGCCAGAAGCGGCGGCTGTCGCGCAAGCCCGACACCTGGCGCTACGTCTGGGACGCGGAGGACCGTCTCGTCGCGTGCACGACCCCGGACGGCACCGAGTGGCGCTACAGCTACGACGCCCTCGGCCGCCGCACCGCCAAGCACCGCATGGCGGCGGACGGCAGCGGCGTGGTCGCCACGGTCCGCTACGCCTGGGAGGGCACCCAGCTGGCCGAGGAGACCGACTCCACCACCGGAGTCACCCTGACCTGGGAGTACGAGGGCCTCCAGCCGATGTCGCAGCTGGAGCGGCGGATTCCCGCGGACGCCGGGCAGCGGGACGCCGGACAGCAGGTGCAGCAGGATCAGCAGGAGGTGGACAGCCGCTTCTTCGCCATCGTCACCGACATCATCGGCACCCCGACCGAACTCGTCGGCGAGCAGGGCGACATCGCCTGGCACAAGCGGTCCACGGTCTGGGGCATCACCACGCGCAACCGCGACGCCCAGGCCCACACCCCGCTGCGCTTCCCCGGCCAGTACGCCGACCCGGAGACGGGCCTGCACTACAACCTGAACCGCCACTACGACCCCGAGACGGCCCGCTACGTGTCGTCCGACCCGCTAGGCCTGGTGCCCGCGCCCAACCCGGCCGCGTACGTCGTCAACCCGTACACGTTCATGGACCCCGAGGGCCTGATCGCGAAGGGCTGCACACAGGAGAGCGGCTGGTACGGCGGTCTCCTCCCGGCCAACAAGAAGGCGGACGGGACGAAGTATCCGCAGGCGATGGAGGTCAACCACATCCCGGCCAAGTCGGCCTACAAGGACGTCATCGAGCCCGGCTTCTACATCGCGAACAGGCCGCACAAGAAGCAGAAGGTCAACAACGGCCCGGCCATCCGCATGGAGCGCGACCACCACGAGAAGCTCTACAGCACCGGCTACTCGCTGGAGTCCCAGGCGTGGCAGCAGTACCAGCGCGAGCTGATCAACTCCGGGCGGATCACCGAGGCGATGCGCATGGACATCGACGACATCAAGCGGCGCTTCCCCGGCACCTACGATCAGCACATCAAGGACATGGTCGACAGCCTGAAGGACAACAAGCCCCTCCAGGACATGCTGAAGAAGCGAGGATGGAAGATCGACGAGGCCGCCCTCCTCGCGTGAGGCCCGCGGCACGTCGTCCAGGACACCGAGGAAGACGAGGGACGGAACATGGAACTGGAACTGCTGCCGCTGGTCGGTGCGGGGCCGCTGCGGCTCGGCATGTCGCCGCAGGAGGCGCGTGACGCGGTCCAGGAGTGGGGCCTGCTGCGCGTGGCCTCCGGCGACCCGGAACCGGGCCAGATCCTGCTCAAGCACGACGCGTCCGGCCTGAACGTGATGCTCGGGTTCACCAAGGGCGCGCTGAGCGGCGTGGAGCTGTTCCGCTTCCTGGAGGAGGACTCCGACGTCCGGGTGCTCCTCGACGGCCTCGACGTCTTCCGCACCCCGAGCGTGGACCTCTTCGAGCAGCTCGCGGAGCGCGGCCACGAGATCACCGAGAACGACCTCGGCTTCGACGAACTGCCCGCCCTGAAGGTGATCCTCGCCAACCAGAGCAGCTACGAGTACCCGGTGGACGAGGACGGCGACCCGCTCTACTACGACTACGTGCGCCTGGCGGACCGGATCTGACGCGGCGTGGACCGGCGGTGAACCCCCAGGAGAGTCCCGCCCGGCGCAGGCTCCGCGAGCGCCGGGAGCGGGCGGCCCTGGCGGCCGTCGAGACGGGACTCGGGGACCTGTGGACCGGGCGCGGCCTGACCCCGGACGCGGAGCCGGCCTGGACCCGGGCCGCGATCGAGCGCGCCTGGTCGATCCACACCGAGCCGGACGCCCTGCTCCCCGACGACTGTCCGCCCGGCGTGCTCGACTCCTGGATCGAGGCCCGGCTCGCCGAGCACGGCGTCGGCGGAGTCGTCCACGTGGCGAGCCATGTGCGCCCGCGCCCCTGGCTGGAGTGCCGGCTGCCCGCGATGGGCTGGGCTCAGCGGGTGCGGGGCGCGGTCGAGGAGCCCTGGATGTTCCTGTCCCGCTCGCCCGGCCGGCTCGTCATCGTCACGGAGGCGGAGTACTTCTTCGAGTGCCGCGCGGCCTCGGCCTGACCCCTTCGAACGACCCCTTTCCAGGGCGCCCACACGCCCGTTGCGCGATCCGTATTCTTCGGCCCATGGCCGCCAACGCATATGCCCTCATCGCCACGGACCTGGACGGAACGCTGCTGCGCGGCGACGACACGGTCTCCGACCGGACCCGCCGCGCGCTCGCCCTGGCCACCGCGACGGGGGCCCGGCACATCGTCGTGACGGGCCGGCCCGCACCCCGCGTCAAGGACCTCCTCGACAGCCTCGGCGGCGGCGGGCTCGCGGTGTGCGCGCAGGGGGCGCAGCTCTACGACGCCGCGACGGACCGGCTGCTCTGGTCCCGCACGCTGGACAGGGAGCTGGCCGAGCAGGCGCTCGGGAAGATCGAGGCGGAGGTCGGCCAGGTCCACGCGGCCGTCGACCAGGACGGCGTCGACGGCCTGACACTGATCGAGCCGGAGTACCGGATGCCGCACCCCACGCTCCCGGCACAGCCCGTGTGGCACCGGTCCGAGCTGTGGGAGCGGCCGATCAGCAAGGTGCTGCTGCGCCACTCCGAGCTCGGGGACGACGCGCTGGCGGCGGTCGCGCGGGGGGCGGTCGGGTCGCTCGCGACGGTCACGATGTCCGGGCCCGGCACGGTGGAGCTCCAGCCGCTCGGGGTCACCAAGGCGACGGGACTCGAACGCGCCGCGGAGCGGCTGGGCGCCGGGGCCGCGGAGACGGTCGCCTTCGGTGACATGCCGAACGACGTGCCGATGTTCCGCTGGGCGGGGTGGGGGGTGGCGATGGCCGCCGCGCACCCCGAGCTGCTGGCCGTCGCCGACGAGGTGACTTCGTCGAACGAGGACGATGGTGTGGCGGTGACCTTGGAGCGCCTGTTCGGGGCGTGATCCGTCTCGTAGCCGGGTGCCGCTCCGGTGGGGGCTGGTCGCGCAGTTCCCCGCGCCCCTGAAATGCAGACGCTTCGCGTCGCATTTCCCCGATCAGCGACTTCGTCGCGGGGCGCGACCGATGGGGCCCTGGGGGCGCACGGAGTGTGCCCTTCAGGGGCGCGGGGAACTGCGCGACCAGCCACGACGAGAGCCGCGGCCGCCCACGACACAGAACCCGGCAGACGAACGGGCGCCTAACCCGCCACCCGGGGAACCCTCCGCTCCCAGGTCCGGTGGAAGACGACCTCGTCCCCGTCCCGGCACACGACCTCGTCGAACGTCACGAACTCCCGAGCCGTGCAGGAGACCTCCGACCGGCTGGAGACCCGCGCCTCCCACCCCCGCTCGGCCCGGTGCAGCCGCACCGACCACTCCGAGCGGGCCCGGGCCGACAGCGGGTCGTCCTCCCGCACGGCATACGTGTCCCGCCCGTCCTCGGCGTACTCGAGCCCGTCGGGATGGACCCGCACACCCCCGCACCCGGCGACCGCTTCCAGCGTCCACTCGCCCGCGGCAACGTCCCGTACGACGAGCCGCTCGGGCCGCTCCTCCTCGTCGAGGGCGACGGGGCGGACGACGCCGAGGGGTTCGGACTGTTCGGGCCCGGCGAAGGCGGAGGGCGGGGCGGTCTCGGGGTCCTCCGAGCGGACGGGGAGTTCGAGGGCGCTGCCCGCCGGGTCGAGGGTGAAGCCGCGCTCGGAGCCGGGCTGGGGCCAGATCCAGGGCCAGTACGCGGAGGACACCGCGAGCCGGATCCGGTGCCCCGCGGGGAACACGTGCCCGATGCCGGTCAGCTCGAAGGTCACGTCCTCCGTCATGCCCGGAACCATCGGCACGTTCACCGAACGCCCGTGCCGCGCCGTGAAGTTGAGCACGCCGCGCGTCACGAGCGTGGAGGAGCCGTCGGGCGCGACGTCGCACAGCCGGGCGATCGCCTGCCCGCGCGGCACGGGCGAGGTGACGCGGAGACGGACCCGGGGCCGCCCGAGCACCGTGAGGCCGCCGGCCGGCACCACGAACTCGAAGCACGCCGACTTCGCGTCCTCGTCCCGCTGGTCCGGCGGCAGGTCCGCGTCGCCGCCGAGCGGCACGTAACGGCCCGCGTCCACGCCGGTCTGCTGCGGCGAGCGCACGAGCACGGGCGCGCCCTGGAGCTCGTACGAGGTCGGGGTGAGGTGCGGGGAGGGCCAGGAGGGCTCGCCGACCCAGCGGCCGGGGAGCTCGGCGTAGACGGTGGCGGGCGGGTGGGAGTCGCTGATCCAGGCGCGGAGCTTCGGTTCCTTCATCACGCCGCTGTCCCGGTCCTTGAGCCAGTGGTCCCACCAGCGCAGGGTCTCCTGGAGGAAGCCGATGCCGGGGCCCGGCGGCCGGCAGCGGTCGGGGTACTGGTGCGACCAGGGGCCGACGATGCCCCGTACCCGGTCGTCGGGGAGCGCGGCGACGAGCCGCAGGACCGAGTCGCGGTACGGGTCGTGCCAGCCGCCGACCGCGAGGACGCCGGCCTCGATCGCCGCGTGGTCCTCGCGGACGGAGCCGCCGCCGCGGTGGGACAGCCAGGTGTGGACGGGCGGTTCGACCGCCTCCAGGCGCTCGGCCCAGATGTCCTTCCAGCGGTCGCCGACGCATTCGGGGTCCGGCGGCAGGGACGCGGCGGCGAGCAGCGCCGCGGACCGCGCGTGCAGGTCGGCGGCGAGCACGGAACCACCCGTGCGGTGCCGGTCGTTGTCCTCGTGACCGTCCGGGGCGCAGACGGTGACGACCGCCTTGAGCGGCTCGGGCGCGAGGGCCGCGATCCGGAGGCAGGCCAGGCCGCCCGGGCCGATGCCGGACATGCCGACGCCGCCGGTGGACCAGGGCTGCCCGGCCAGCCAGTTCACGACCTCGACCCCGTCGGCGAGCTCCTGTTCGCCGTGCGCCTCGCCCGGAAGGCCCTCCGAGTTGCCGTACCCGCGCACATCGACCCGTACGGAGGCGTAGCCGTGTCCCGCGTAGTAGGGATGCCGCTGGTGGTCGCGGGCGGCCGTCCGGTCGGAGAGACGGTCGGGGAGATACTCCAGGAGGACGGGGACGGGCTCGTCGGTCGCGGGGCGCCACACGCGGGCGAACAGCGTCGTGCCGTCCGGCAGCGGGATCCGGACGTCCTCGTGGGTCACGTCGAACGGCAGGTCGGTGCGGATGCGGGGTGTCGGCGGTTCCGGCGCGGTATCCGTGGCGGTGCGGGACAAGATGGTCACCCCTGGTCGTATCGGCTGATCAGGAACATACCGGGGGCGTCCGAAAGGCGCCTGGGCGGGACAGTCCGGGAAGGCGCCCCCTGTGATCGAAACGCGACCGGATACGCTGACTTGAGTGATGGCAGCGACACATCGACAAACCGTGTCATCGACCGAATGATCGACCGAGTTCGCCATGTGATCGTCGTGATCGTCAGCAGACAGGAGACCCACTCGTGACCGTCGTCGGGACTTTCGGTCTTAGCGTTCGGGACCAGGCTCTCGAAGCCGATGTCCAGGCCGGATTGGCGGCTGTCGAGGAGGGACTCCTCGAAGCCACCAAGAGCGAGGTTCCCTTCATCACGGAGGCGGCCCAGCATCTGGTGCGCGCCGGGGGCAAGCGCTTCCGGCCGCTGCTCGTGACGCTCGCCGCGCAGTTCGGCGACCCGTACGCGCCGGGCGTCGTGCCCTCGGCCGTCGTCGTCGAGCTCACCCACCTCGCCACGCTCTACCACGACGACGTGATGGACGAGGCGGACGTGCGCCGCGGCGTGCCCAGCGCCAACCAGCGCTGGGGCAACTCGGTGGCCGTCCTCACCGGCGACTTCCTCTTCGCCCGCGCCTCGCACATCCTCGCCGACCTCGGCCCGGACGCCGTCCGCATCCAGGCGGAGGCGTTCGAGCGCCTCGTCACCGGCCAGATCCTGGAGACCGCGGGCCCGGCCGACGGCCGCGACCCGGTCGACCACTACCTGGACGTGCTCGGCGGCAAGACCGGCTCGCTGATCGCCGTGGCGTGTCGTTTCGGCGCCATGATGTCCGGCGCCGACGAGACCGTCGTCGACGTCCTCACCCAGTACGGCGAGCGGCTCGGCGTCGCCTTCCAGCTCGCCGACGACGTGCTCGACATCGCCTCCGACTCGCACGAGTCCGGCAAGACCCCGGGCACCGACCTGCGCGAGGGCATCCCGACGCTGCCCGTGCTGCGGCTGCGCGAGCGCGCCGAGAAGCTCGGCCTGGCCGAGGACCTGGCGCTCGTCGAGCTCCTGGACTCCGACCTCACCGACGACGCGCGCCACGCCGAGGCCCTCACCCGGCTGCGCGCCCACCCGGCACTCGAACAGGCCCGCCGCGACACGGTGCGCTACGCGGAGGAGGCGCGCTCCGCGCTCGCCCCGCTGCCCGAGTGCGAGGCCAAGTCCGCGCTGGTCGAGCTGTGCGACGCCGTGGTGCACCGGGCCGGCTGAGCCGCCTCCGCTGCGCCACCCGGAGGGGATGTGACGCCCCGTGTCATCCCGTAGGCGTACGCGGAGTTGATCCCGGGGTCTGACGCCTTCGCGGTGCCGGTTTGGTCAGATTGAGTCATCCACTCCTTACCGATTCAGGACCGATTCGGGTGAGAATGGCGGCTCGGAGTGGGACACAGACCGACGAGTGCACAGGACGGTAGGCCGCCGCCGATCACGGAGGTAGGGCAACAGACATGGCACCGTACGCATCCGAAGACAGCCAGGACGGCGGGGTCGCCGGCACCGGCGCCGGGCGGCGCAGGGCGGCCCGGTACGCGGTTCCCGTGGCGGTGATCGGGGTGGCCGCGGCGACGATCGGGCTGGTCCCGGCGCTCGCCGACTCGGGCGACCCCGACCTGCCGAAGATCACGGCTCAGGAACTCCTGGAGAAGATCGCGGCCTCGGACACCGAGCAGCTGTCCGGCACCGTGAAGATCCACACCGATCTGGGGCTGCCCGCGCTGGGCGGCGGCGCGGCCGGCATGCTCGGCGGCGGCGGTGGTGACGAGGGCGGCGGCGACGGCTCCTCGGCCGACCCCAAGGCCAAGCTCACCGAGCTGGCCACCGGCACCCACACGCTGCGCGTCGCGGCGGACGGCCCGGACCGGCAGAAGCTGTCGATCCTCGACGACGCCGCCGAGTACAGCGTGATCCACAACGGTGCCGACGTGTGGGCCTACGACAGCAAGTCGAACGAGGCGTACCACGCGAAGGACACCGGGAAGCACGACGGCTCCGGCGACCGGGCGAAGGAGCGCGGGGACGAGCTGCCCGCCACCCCGAAGGAGCTCGCGGACGAGATCATCAAGGCGTCCGGTGACACCACCTCGTACAGCGTGGACGGCACGTCGCAGGTCGCGGGCCGGGACGCGTACCGGCTGCAGATCAAGCCCAAGCAGTCCGGTTCGACGGTCGGCGCGGTCACGATCGCCGTCGACGCGAAGACCGGTACGCCGCTGAAGTTCACGCTGACCCCGGCGAGCGGCGGCGCGGCCGTCGTCGACGCCGGCTTCACCAGCGTCGACTTCGGCAAGCCGGCCGCGTCCACCTTCGAGTTCAAGCCGGCCAAGGGCACCAAGGTCACCGAGGCCGACGAGCTGAAGGGCGAGGAGCTCAAGGACCACGAGCTCAAGGGCAGGGGCGAGCAGCCCGGCGACCACCCGCAGCGCGCGCCGAAGGGCGCCGAGGGTGTCGACGGGGCCCAGGGCCCGAAGATCATCGGCGAGGGCTGGACCTCGATCGCGGAGCTGAAGCTGCCGGAGGGCGCGGGCCTCGCGGGAGGCGGCGCGGCCCCGGAGGGCATGCCGGCCGACGCCCAGACGTTCCTGGACTCGCTCGGCGACAAGGTCAAGGGCGACTTCGGCACGGGCACGGTCTACTCGACCCGCCTGATCAACGTGCTGATCACCGAGGACGGCAAGGCCTACGCCGGAGCCGTCACCAAGGAAGCGCTGGTGAAGGCCGCCGAGGCGCGCTGATCCGGAGCGAACCGAAGCGGTGCGGGGGTGGGGCGTCATGCCCCGCCCCCGCACTGCGTCCATCCGAGCCGATCCGAGGGAGGGGCAGTGGCCACGCCGGTCAGCGGGACCCAGCCGGTCATCGAGACGCACGAGCTCAGCAAGCGGTACCGCGGCGGACAGCTCGCGGTCGACGGGCTGAGTCTGACCGTCCCGGAGGGCGCCGTCTTCGGCTTCCTCGGGCCGAACGGGTCGGGCAAGACGACCACCATCCGCATGCTGATGGGCCTGATCGAGCCGACCTCCGGCGCCGCGCACGTGCTCGGCCGGCCGATGCCGAAGGCGACCCGGACGGTGCTCCCGCAGGTCGGCGCGCTGATCGAGGGCCCCGCCCTGTACGGGTTCCTCTCCGGCCGGGACAACCTGCTGCGCTACGACGCGGCGGACCCGACGGCCGACCCCCGCACCCGCCGGGCCCGGGTGGGCGCGGCCCTGGACCGGGTGGGCCTGGCGGCCGCCGCGGGCAAGAAGGCGAAGGCGTACTCGCTGGGCATGAAGCAGCGGCTCGGGCTGGCGGCCGCGCTGCTCCAGCCGCGCCGGCTGCTGGTCCTGGACGAGCCGACGAACGGCCTGGACCCGCAGGGCATGCGCGAGATCCGCACCCTGGTGCGGGAGCTGGCCTCCGACGGCACGACCGTCTTCCTGTCCTCGCACCTGCTCGACGAGATCGAGCAGGTCTGCACGCACGCGGCCGTGATGACGCGCGGCCGGCTGATCACCCAGGGCCCGGTCGCCGAGCTCGCGGGGGGCGCCCGCGGCACGCTCAGAGTGACGACGCCCGACCCGGCGGACGCGGCCCGCGTCCTGAAGGAGCACGGGATCACGGTCCTGGAGAGCGCGGAGGACCGGGTCACCGCCGACCCGCCGCCCCCGGAGACGGACCTGGCGGACCTGAACGCGGCGCTGGTCGCCGCGGGAGTACGCGTACGGGGCTTCGGTGTGGAGCGGGCCTCGCTGGAGGACGCCTTCGTGGCGCTGACCGGGGAGGGCTTCGATGTCGCGGGCTGAGACGGCGACGGCGCCGGTGGTGCGGGCGAGCCGCTTCTGGTGGACGTTCGGCCTGTTCCGCAGCGAGCTGGGCACGACGTTCCGGCGCTGGCGCACGCTCGCGCTGCTCGCCGTCCTGGCGGGGGTGCCCGTCCTGATCGGCGTCGCGGTGAAGATCGAGACGAGCGGCGGCTCGGGGGTCGGCGGGGGAGGGCCCGAGGGCGGCGGCCCCGCGTTCATCGCGCAGATCACGAACAACGGGCTGTTCCTGGTGTTCACGGCGCTGGCCGCGACGCTGCCGTTCTTCCTGCCGATGTCGGTCGGGGTGATCGCGGGCGACGCGGTGGCGGGCGAGGCCAACGCGGGCACGCTGCGCTACCTCCTGGTGGCCCCGGCGGGACGCACCCGCCTGCTGCTCAGCAAGTACGCGACGACGATGACGTTCTGCCTCGTGGCGACGCTCGTGGTGGCGGTGTCGGCACTGGTCACCGGGGCGATCCTGTTCCCGCTCGGCGATCTGACGACCATCTCGGGGACCACGATCGGCTTCGGCGAGGGCCTCGGCCGCGCCTTCCTGATCGCCGTCGTGGTGGCGCTTTCCCTGGTCGGCATCGCCGCGCTCGGCCTGTTCGTCTCGACGCTGACGAACAGCGGGATCGCGGCGATGGCCACCACCGTCGGCCTGCTGATCACGGTCCAGATCCTCGACCAGATCCCGCAGCTGCACGCGATCCAGCCGTACTTCTTCTCCCACTACTGGCTGTCCTTCGCCGACCTGATGCGCGAGCCGGTCTACTGGACCGAGCTGGTCAAGAACCTCGAACTGCAGGCTCTGTACGCGGCGGTCTTCGGCTCGGCGGCCTGGGCCCGTTTCACGGCGAAGGACATCACCGCCTGATCACTCCGTGTCGTACGGGTACCGCGCGAGCGGAGCGTCCTGGGCGAAGAAGGTCTTGGCGCGGGTGAGCGCGGCGGTGTCGGTGAGGACGTCGCCGGGCTTGCTGCCGTTGCCGAGCAGGACGCCGCCGAAGCGCATGCCGAGGTAGGCCGCCGAGTGGTTCAGCGTGCCGACGAGCGGGTCGGCGACGACCTCCTCGGTGTGGGCGAGCGCGGTCACGCCCCACAGGGTGCGCCCGCCGAGCGTGTCCTTGAAGTCGACGCCGGGAGTGCGCAGCCAGCCCGACCAGTGGTCGAGGTAGCGCTTGGTGAGCGTGGAGACCGAGTACCAGTACAGCGGCGAGACGATCACGAGGTCGGTCGCGGCGAGCGTGGCGTCGAGCAGCAGGGCGGCCGCGCCGTCGCGCGGCCGCACATGGTCGCTGTCGTGCCGCAGGTCCTCGAACTCGGGCAGCCGGTGCTCGGAGAGGTCGATCCAGGTCTGTCCGGTGCTCGGCGGCAGCTGCTCGGCCGCCTTGCGGGCGAGGATCTCGGAGTTGCCGCCGGAACGGCTGCTGCCGAGCACGAACAGGAAATTGCGGTCGGACATGGCTCCCCCTGGGACGCGGAACGGTCAGTACATGCATACGCAGTATATGCAGATGCATGAAACTTTGGGGAGTCCGAGCCCGAGCGCGAGTCGATCCCGAGTCGATGTCGAGCCGATCCCGAGCCCGAGCCCGAGCCGAGGCCAGGGGCGGCCGCCTCACTGCACGTCGAACTCGTTCCCCTCCGGGTCGGTCATCGCCACCCACGAGCCGCCCTTCTCCTTGAACTCGCCGACGGTGCGCGCCCCGAGCCCGGTCAGCCGCTCGACCTCGGCGGCCCTCCGCTCGGCGCCCACGTGCAGGTCGATGTGCAGCCGGTTCTTGCCGGACTTCGCCTCCGGGACGCGCTGGAAGAGGATCCGCCGCCCGAGCCCGGTGCCGCTCTCCTCGTCCACCCGGTCCTCCGGGTGCCGTACGGCCACCAGGTCGCGGAACGCGCGGCGCCCCCAGCGCTCCACCGTGTCGCCCTCGTCGAGCGCCCCGAACCCGAGCAGCTTTCCGATCAGCGCCGCGTTGTCCTCGATCTCGTAGCCGAGGGCGGCGGCCCAGAACTCGGCCTGGGCGTGCGGGTCGGCGGCGTCGACGACGAGCTTCCAGTCATAGGTCATGTGACCAGTTATAGAGCGGCATTAGGACAGAACCAGGACGCGTCGGAGCATCGGCTCACTTACGATGATCTTCGCTCGAACGGCCGGGGGGCCGGCGGGCGGCGGCGGACGCCAGGGGGGTGACGCCGCACGGGGGCTTGGGACATGTACAGCCTTGGGGGGCGCGTGATGTCGGGAAGACGATGGATAGGGCCAGTGGTGACACTGGCCGTCGTTCTGGGCGGGATCGGATCGATCGCCGCCTGGTTCATGTCGAACGAGGGCTATCTGCCGGGGGACGCCATGGTGCGGTCCTGGTCGGCGCAGAAGGACCGGGCGGGGGAGGCCGGCACGGCGGACGACAACTGGGTCGTCGGTGACGTCGCCGTCCGCAGCAAGGACGACGCGGTCACCGGGTACGGGATCGCCGCGGGCCAGGACGGCAAGAAGCTCTGGGAGTACGTGCCGCCGGGCCGGGGCGAGATCTGCGGCACCGCGGAGCACGCGGGCACGGGGGCCGTCCTGGTCGCCCGGGGCGCGGCCGGCGGCGACGTCGCCGGGCTGCCCGGAGCCGGCTGTACGACGATCCTGGCGCTGGACGCCAAGGACGGCCGGGAGCTGTGGAAGGAAGAGGCGAAGCCCGCGAAGGACGCGTTCGGCGACGCGGTTCCGGGGAGCGCCCCGACCCTGGACGCGCGCGGTGACCTCGCCGTGGTCGCCCAGGACCGGCGCCGCCCGGAGCCCGACGCGCAGGGCAACCCGGTGCGGCAGAACGGCAAGAGCGACGACGTGACGCTCCGCGGCCTGGACCTGCGCACCGGCGAGCTCCGCTGGACGGCCGAGCTGCCCGACCGGTGCGGGCCGCAGAGCGTCTCCTTGGGCGAGAAGCGCGTCTTCGCGGTCCTCTCCTGCGACGCGGGCGGACGGGACAAGCGGGAGGTGTCCGAGCTGACCGTGGCGGCGTTCGACCGCGCGACCGGCGCTCTGGCGTGGAACGCGCCGATCGACGACCGGCGTCCGCTCGACCCGAAGACGGCGGTCGGCATCGAATCGGTCGACCCGCTGGTGCTCTCGGTCGGCGCGGCCCCGGACAATCCGGCGACCAGCAACCCGTCGGCGAGCGAGGCCGGTGTGTTCGTCCCGTTCGACGCGAACGGACGCCCGGGCCCCGTCATCGACGCCTCGCGCGACAAGGGCGTGATCAACGCGGGCGACCGGATGCAGACGGCGGTCGCCGGCGACCGGCTCTACGCGCTGTCCGGCTACTGGCAGAAGGGCAACCACGACATCGTCGTCGCCTTCGACCTCAAGACCGGCGAACAGGTCTGGTCGGAGGAGATGGACAACCCGGCCCCGGCACTGGCGGTGCTCGACGGACGGGTGACGGTCCTGAACGAGTGGTCCACCCAGGCGGAGGCGATCACCACTGTGGTCGAGCTCGACCCCGACGACGGCGAAGAGCTCGACGAACGCCACTTCCGGGACGAGGTGCCGGGTCCCGTGGGCGGGATGTACGCGCACGACGGTCGGCTCATCACGGCGAGCCAGGGCGGCGGCGCCCCGTTCACCGCCTACGAGCGCTGGTGACCACCGGCACCTGACCGGCGCCGGGTGCCTAGACCGTCCCGACCGCCTCGTCGGCCGCGCTCTTCCCGGAACCGGAGGGCGCGGCGGCCGCGGCGGCCCGGGCCGCGCGGGCCAGCTCCGTGCGGCCCGCGCGGGCGGTGCGCAGGGCGTCCCAGGTCAGCACGATCAGGGCGACCCAGACCAGGCCGAACCCGGCCCAGCGCTCGACCGGCATCTCCTCGTGGAAGTAGGCGATGCCGAGCAGGAACTGGAAGACCGGGGCCAGGTACTGGAGCAGGCCGAGGGTGGACAGCGGGACGCGGATCGCGGCCGCGCCGAAGCACACCAGCGGGATCGCCGTCACCAGGCCGGTCGACGCGAGCAGCGCCGCGTGCCCCGGGCCCTCCGCGGTGAACGTGGAGCCGCCCTGGGCGGTCAGCCAGAGCAGATAGCCGAGCGCGGGCAGGAACTGCACGGCGGTCTCGGCGGCCAGCGACTCCAGACCGCCCAGGTTCACCTTCTTCTTCACGAGTCCGTACGTGCCGAACGAGAACGCGAGGATCAGCGAGATCCACGGCGGCCGCCCGTAGCCGATCGCCAGGACGAGCACCGCGAGGACGCCCGTGCCGACGGCCGCCCACTGCGCGGGCCGCAGCCGCTCCTTGAGGAGCAGGACTCCGAGCGCGATCGAGACCAGCGGGTTGATGAAGTAGCCGAGCGAGGCCTCGACGACATGGCCCGCGTTGACGGCCCAGATGTAGAAGCCCCAGTTCACGGTGATCACGGCCGCGGCGATCGTGACGAGCCCGAGCCGCTTCGGCTGCCGCAGCAGCTCCCGCAGCCAGCCCCACTTGCGCACGAAGAGCAGCGCGACGGCGACGACGACCAGCGACCACACCATCCGGTGGGCCAGGATCTCGATCGCCCCGGCGGGCTTGAGCAGCGGCCAGAACAGGGGCACGAGGCCCCACATCCCGTACGCCGCGAATCCGTTGACGAGGCCGATGCGGCTCTCGTTCCTCGCCTGCTGCGCCGCAGCCCCTGCCGCCCCGTCCTCCACGGACCCTCCTCAAGACACACGGCAGCCCCGCGGCGGCCATCAAGCAAGGTAGCGCCGCGGGGCGGTCCATGTCATGCCCGTATCGCCATACGGTCCTGACGGACGTTCTCGGAGGTCAGCCGACGACGGTCCAGGTGTCGCCGCCCGCGAGGAGCGCGGCCAGGTCGCCCTTGCCGTCTCTCTCGACGGCGGTGTCCAGCTGCTCGGACATCTGGACGTCGTAGACGGGCCGGCGGACGTTGCGGAACACGCCGATCGGCGTGTGGTGCAGGGTGTCCGGGTCGGCCAGCCGGGACAGGGCGAAGGCGGTGGTCGGCGACGCGGCCTGCGCGTCGTGGACCAGGATGTCCGCCCGGTTCGCGTCGGTGACCGGCACGACCTTCAGGTCGCCGGTGGCCTGGTCGCGCACGACGCCCTTCGCCCCGTCGGCCCCGAAGGTGATCGGCTGCCCGTGCTCCAGCCGGATCACGGCCTCCTCGGCCTGCTCCTTGTCCTTGAGGACCTCGAAGGCGCCGTCGTTGAAGATGTTGCAGTTCTGGTAGATCTCCACCAGCGCCGTGCCGGGGTGCTCGGCCGCCTCGCGCAGCACCGACGTGAGGTGCTTGCGGTCCGAGTCCACGGTCCGGGCCACGAACGAGGCCTCCGCGCCGATGGCGAGGGACACCGGGTTGAAGGGCGCGTCGAGCGAGCCCATCGGCGTCGACTTCGTGATCTTCCCGACCTCGGAGGTGGGGGAGTACTGGCCCTTGGTGAGTCCGTAGATCCGGTTGTTGAAGAGGAGGATCTTGAGGTTGACGTTGCGGCGCAGGGCGTGGATGAGGTGGTTGCCGCCGATGGAGAGGGCGTCGCCGTCGCCGGTGACGACCCAGACGCTGAGGTCACGCCGTGAGGAGGCGAGGCCGGTGGCGATGGCGGGGGCGCGGCCGTGGATGGAGTGCATGCCGTACGTGTTCATGTAGTACGGGAAGCGGGAGGAGCAGCCGATGCCGGAGACGAAGACGATGTTCTCCTTGGCGAGGCCGAGTTCGGGCATGAAGCCCTGGACGGCCGCGAGGATCGCGTAGTCACCGCATCCCGGGCACCAGCGCACCTCCTGGTCGGACTTGAAGTCCTTCATGGACTGCTTGGCCTCGGCCTTGGGCACCAGGTTCAGGAGTGACTCAGTCATCGATGGTCTCCTTGAGAGCCGTGGCGAGCTGCTCCGCCTTGAACGGCATGCCGTTGACCTGGTTGTAGCTGTGGGCGTCGACCAGGTACTTCGCCCGGACGAGGGTGGCGAGCTGTCCCAGGTTCATCTCCGGGATCACCACCTTGTCGTAGCGCTTCAGCACCTCGCCGAGGTTGGCGGGGAAGGGGTTGAGGTGGCGCAGGTGGGCCTGGGCGATGGTGTCGCCGGCGGTGCGCAGGCGGCGGACGGCGGCGGTGATGGGGCCGTAGGTGGAGCCCCAGCCGAGGACGAGGGTGTCGGCGTCGCCGGTGGGGTCGTCGACCTCGAGGTCGGGCACCTGGATTCCGTCGATCTTGGCCTGGCGGGTGCGGACCATGAGGTCGTGGTTGGCCGGGTCGTAGGAGATGTTGCCGGTGCCGTCCTGCTTCTCGATGCCGCCGATGCGGTGTTCGAGGCCGGGGGTGCCGGGGACGGCCCAGGGGCGGGCGAGGGTCTGGGGGTCGCGCTTGTAGGGCCAGAAGACCTCGGTGCCGTCGTCCAGGGTGTGGTTGGGGCCCTGGGCGAACCGGGTGCGCAGATCGGGGAGTTCGTCGACCTCGGGGATCCGCCAGGGTTCCGAGCCGTTGGCGAGGTAGCCGTCGGACAGGAGGAAGACGGGGGTGCGGTAGGTGACGGCGATCCGGGCCGCTTCCAGGGCCGCGTCGAAGCAGTCGGCGGGTGTGCGGGGAGCGACGATCGGTACGGGTGCTTCGCCGTTGCGGCCGTACATGGCCTGGAGGAGGTCGGCCTGTTCGGTCTTGGTGGGCAGGCCGGTGGAGGGGCCGCCGCGCTGGATGTCGACGACGATCAGGGGCAGTTCGAGCGACACGGCCAGGCCGATGGTCTCGGACTTGAGTGCCACGCCGGGGCCGGAGGTGGTGGTGACGGCGAGGCTGCCGCCGAAGGCCGCGCCGAGTGCGGCGCCGATGCCGGCGATCTCGTCCTCGGCCTGGAAGGTGCGCACGCCGAAGTTCTTGTGCCTGGACAGCTCGTGCAGGATGTCCGAGGCCGGCGTGATCGGGTACGAGCCCAGGTAGAGCGGCAGATCGGCCTGGGTCGAGGCTGCGATCAGGCCGTACGAAAGGGCCAGGTTCCCGGAGATGTTGCGGTACGTGCCCGTCGGGAACGCGGTGGAGGCCGGCGCGACCTCGTAGGAGACCGCGAAGTCCTCGGTGGTCTCACCGAAGTTCCAGCCGGCGTGGAACGCGGCCAGGTTCGCCTTCATGATCTCGGGCTTGCGGCCGAACTTGGCCTTGAGGAACTTCTCCGTGCCCTCGGTGGGCCGGTGGTACATCCACGACAGCAGGCCCAGCGCGAACATGTTCTTGGAGCGCTCGGCCTCCTTGCGCGAGAGGTCGAACTCCTTCAGGGCCTCCACGGTGAGCGTCGTGAGCGGCACCGGATGCACGTGATACGCGTCCAGTGAACCGTCCTCCAGCGGACTGGCCTCGTAACCGACCTTCGCCATCGCCCGCTTGGTGAACTCGTCCGTGTTCACGATGAGTTCCGCGCCCCGCGGCACATCGGCGATGTTCGCCTTCAGCGCCGCCGGGTTCATCGCCACCAGAACGTTCGGCGCATCACCCGGCGTCAGGATGTCGTGGTCAGCGAAATGCAGCTGGAACGACGAAACGCCCGGCAGCGTGCCTGCGGGCGCCCTGATCTCCGCCGGGAAGTTCGGCAGAGTCGAAAGATCATTGCCGAACGACGCCGTCTCCGATGTGAAACGGTCGCCGGTGAGCTGCATGCCGTCACCGGAGTCGCCCGCGAACCGGATGATGACCCGGTCCACGCGCCGCACGTCCTTGCCCGGTGCCCCCGCGTGTGTGCGCTGTTCTCCGACGACCGCGCTGTCGGCCCCGTCGGCCTGCTCGGCGGTGCTACTGACCTGGCTGGTCACTGAACTGGACCTCCCTCGAGGCGGCTGTGCGGGCTGGGCCGTCCCACCGGCCTTCCCAAGGTCCACCCTACGTCTGTAAGGGTCACCTTCCTCTGAGCGATCGCCGCATGGACCGCATATTGAGACGTCGTCTCGTCCCGGTTCGCCATGGTCCGTCCGCCCCCTGGGGTCCCGCTCGCGCCCTACTGGAAGACGCAGGCCGCGCGTCCTTTGGTTCTGGTTCCGGTGTCGTGCGGTGTGCTGTGTGCGGTGCCGTGCGGTGTCACGCGGTGTCGCTTTTGTGCCGTGCGGCACGGGTCGGTGCACCGGCGGCGCACCGGTGCGCCGGGTCGGCGTACCGGTGTGTCCGACCGGCGCACGGGTGAATCTCGTCGTCGTGCCGCTATCTGACAGAGTGTCAGGTGCTTACGAGTTCAGGTAGGTGAGGACGGCCAGAACGCGACGGTGATCCCCGTCACTCGGCGACAGCCCCAGCTTCAGGAAGATGTTGCTCACGTGCTTCTCGACCGCGCCGTCGCTCACGACGAGCTGGCGGGCGATCGCCGAGTTCGTCCGGCCCTCCGCCATCAGGCCCAGGACCTCGCGCTCACGCGGGGTGAGGTTCGCGAGGACGTCCTGCTTGCGGCTGCGGCCCAGCAGCTGCGCGACCACCTCGGGGTCCAGGGCCGTGCCGCCCTGCGCCACCCGCACCACCGCGTCCACGAACTCCCTGACCTCGGCCACCCGGTCCTTGAGCAGGTAGCCCACACCGTGGCTGGAACCCGCCAGCAGCTCCGTCGCGTACTGCTCCTCCACGTACTGGGAGAGGACCAGGACGCCCAGGCCCGGGAAGCGGCCGCGCAGCTGGACGGCGGCGCGGACGCCCTCGTCCGTGTGCGTCGGGGGCATCCGGACGTCCGCGACCACCACGTCGGGGAGCTGGTCCTGGTCACCCAGCTCGGTGATCGTCTTGACCAGGGCCTCACCGTCGCCGACGCCCGCGACGACCTCGTGCCCGCGGTCGGTCAGCAGCCGGGTCAGGCCCTCCCTGAGCAGCACTGAATCCTCGGCGATGACCACTCGCACCCTGACCTCCACGATTCTCTGTCCCCCCGCCTGTCGTCCCTGACGGGGTCCAGCATTACAGCCCCTACGCCCCGGCGTGGCCCACCGCGACATTTGGCCCGGGGCGGGTGGGGTGACCCGGCTTCCTGGGAGCGGGGGGCGACCCGACCGGGCCGGTACGGATGCGAGCCGGCCCCCCGGTCCGCCGCCGATCCGAGCCGACTGACGGGGCCCGCGCCGAGGCTCCCGCGCTGGGGTGTACCGGCTGACGGGTCCCGGGCTGGGGTGAGCCGGCTGACGGGGCCGGCGCCGAGGGTTCCGTGCTGGGGTGAACCGGCTGACGGGTCCCGGGCTGGGGTGAGTCGGCTGACGGGGCCGGCGCCGCTCCGAGCCGGCTGACGGGTCCCGGGCCCTTCGCCGCTTCTACGGGACCCCGCCGCCCTGCCCGTCCACGCGGCCCTATTGCCCGCCCCCTTCTCCCACCCTCCCGCCCCCTCCGGGGACGTCGGCCCGCGCCGGGCCTCAGGCAGTACGTCCCCCGGTTACGCGGTACGGGTCCATCGCGGGGCGGGGCTGTATCGACGTACGGCTTCGCCGCGGGCACGCTCCGTCGCGGGGTGCGACCGACGGCCCCTGGGGCACGCGGAGCGTGTCTTCAGGGGCGCGGGGAACTGCGCGACCAGCCACGACGGCGCAGCAGTCGGCGACGATGCTCAGCCCCTACGGCGCTGACGCCCGTAGCTGAAGCCGACCGATTCGCGCACCCGGCACCTGGGTGCCGCCTTGCCCACCCGTGCCGCCCCAGGCGGCAGACTGCCCAAGGCTAGGTCGACGCGACCTGGTACATCCCCGGAGCCGGGGTGCCGTCCTAAGACGCCCCCGGCCCGGCACTCCCACCCGCAAGCACCCCTGCCCTGCCCGGCCCGGCACCCCCAAGCACCACCGCCCGCCCCCAAACCCGCCCAAAATCGAGCGGGCGCCGGGCGGCGATGGGGTGGCCACACGCAGACGTCCCCCCCGCCGCCGCAAGGCTCACGCTCGGCGCCAAGGCAGCTCCGCCGTGACACGGGTCGGACCGCCGGGGGCCGAGTTCACCAGGAGGATTCCGTCGACCGCCTCGATGCGGTCACGGAGCCCGGCCAGCCCGCTCCCGCCGGAGGCCTCCGCCCCGCCGACCCCGTTGTCGTACACCTGGAGCATGAGCCGCCCCCCGGCCCGCCACACGTCCACCGACGCCCGCGTGGCCCGGCTGTGCTTGCTGATGTTCTGGAGCAGCTCGGAGACGGTGAAGTACGCGATGCCCTCGATCGCCGGCGCGGGCCGCTCCGCGAGGTCGACCTCGACCGTCACCGGCACGGTGCAGCGCGAGGCGACGGAGGAGAGGGCGGCGTCGAGGCCCCGGTCGGTGAGCACCGCCGGGTGGATGCCGCGGGCCAGGTCACGGAGTTCCTGGAGCGCCGTCTTCACCTCGCCGTGCGCGTCGGAGACCATCCGCGCCGCCGCCTCCGGGTCCTCCGCGAGCTTCTCCTTCGCGAGCCCGAGATCCATGGCGAGCCCGACGAGCCGCGCCTGCGCCCCGTCGTGCAGGTCCCGTTCGATGCGCCGCAGGTCGGCGGCGGCGGTGTCGACGACGACTCCACGGTCGGACTCCAGTTCCACGACGCGGTTCTGGAGCCGCGACGGGCCGAGCAGCCCGACGACCGCCAGCCGGTCGACCGTCGTCAGCGCCCGGATCACCCAGGGCGTCACGAGGGTCACGGCGAGTCCGATCAGCGCGGTGACGGTGATCTCGAAGGGGTTGTCCAGGTAGACGGAGTGGGCCTCGTCGCCGTAGAGCTGGATGCCGCCCTGGCCGCCGTACATGGGGAAGACCCACTGCCACAGGGGGTACGTGAGCAGGGTCCAGCCGGTCGTCCAGAACGCCACGGCCACCCCGAAGGAGAAGACCGCCCACGGCAGGTGCAGCACCCCGTACAGCAGGCTCCGCCAGGAGACCCCGCTCTTGAGGACGGCCCCGATCCACCCCATCGGCCCGTTCTTGCGGGGCCGCACCGGCTCGGGCGAGCCGACCGTGACCCCGAGCAGGGTCCGGGCCCGGACCCGTTCGAGCGCTCCGAACCCGCGCGCCCCGGCGAGCGCGCCCGCGAGGACCGGCACCCCGATGAACGTGATGAGCAGGCCCGCGCCCAGCGACACCATGGTCACGGCCCACACGAACCCGGCGATCGCGATCGGCAGGCTGAGCAGCACGTAGGCGAACTCGCGCCAGGCCCGCCCCTCGATCGGCGCCCGCAGCCCGGCCGGCAGCCGCCCGAGCCCGCGCCGCGGCCCGCCCCCGCCGCCCCGGCGCTCGTGGTCGTCGCGCTCGTCGTACGCGTACGAGTACTCGCCCCGGTGTCCGTACTGCTGCGTGGCCATGGACGTCATCCGTTTCTGTCGTTCCGTCGCGTTCGGCGAACCCGCTCGGCTCCCGTTCTGCCCTGTGCTCCAGCCTCCCGGCCGGCCGCGTCCCGGACCATCCGGCGGGTCGGCGTCTGCGGCCGGGGGTTTTCCCTACCTCTGGCGCGCGACCGGGCCCGGTTCCCGGTCCCGCCACGGCAGCTCCGCCGTCACCGTCGTGCCCGCGCCCTCCGGCGAGTCCACGACGAACAGCCCGTCGACCGCCCCGAGCCGCTCCGCGAGCCCGGCCATCCCCGTGCCCTTGTCGACGGACGCGCCGCCGCGCCCGTCGTCGCGTACCTGGATGAGCAGCCGCTCCTCGGTCCGCCACACGTCGACCGAGGCCTGGGCCGCCCCGCTGTGCTTGCTGATGTTCTGGAGCAGCTCGGAGACGGTGAAGTACGCGATGCCCTCGATCGCCTCGGCGGGCCGGGCCGGCAGTTCGACGGTCACCTTCACCGGCACCGTGCAGCGCGAGGCCACGGAGGAGAGGGCGGCGTCGAGGCCCCGGTCGGTCAGCACCGCCGGATGGATCCCGCGGGCCAGGTCGCGCAGCTCCTGGAGCGCCAGTTTCACCTCGCCGTGCGCCTCGTCGACCATCGCGGCGACGGTGTCGTCGACCTGCCCCTCCGCCAGCTTCTCCTTGGCCAGGCCGAGCCCCATCGCCAGGTTGACGAGCCGCGCCTGCGCCCCGTCGTGCAGGTCCCGTTCGATGCGCCGCAGGTCGGCGGCGGCGGTGTCCACGACGACCCCGCGGTCGGACTCCAGTTCGGCGATGCGCCGCTCCAGCTCGTCCGAGGGGGAGAGCAGAGCACGCACCATCGCCCGGTCCGCGTTGGTCAGGCCCCGCGCGATGAACGGCAGCACTGGCCACAGCACGAACAGTCCCACCAGCGTCACCGCGAACGTCAGCACGCCCCAGGGCAGCCGGATCACCTCGTACAGGACGCTGCGCCAGCCCACCGGGTCCTTCAGGCCGTTCCACAGCCAGCCGAAGAAGCCGCCCGCGCGCCGCACCGGGAGCGGACTCGGCTCCTCCACCCGCACCCCGAGCAGCGCCCGGGCCCGCGCCCGCTCCGCCCGCCCCAGCATCCGCGCGCCCCGCAGCCCGGCCGCGATCAGCGGCAGCCCGATCACGGTGACGGTGAGACCGGCGCCGAGCGCCAGCATCGTCACCGCGTACACGAAGCCGAACACGGCCAGCGGGAAGCTGCTCAGCAGGAACGCGATCTCTTTCCACGTGTGCCCGTCGTACGCGAAGCGCGCCGGGGGCAGCGCCGGCGGGGCGCCGGGGGTGTCGACTGGGGGGACAAGTGGCTCGGTCATAGCCGAAAGGGTGCCCTGCGCGCGTGACCGGACGCCATGAGGCGGACCGCCCGGGACGAACGGGGGATAACCCCACCTCGCGCGGTGGACCCGTGTCCGCGCCTCGGACCAGGCTGCTTACCCTCCCTTTAACAGGCCCTAGACTCCCGTGCGTACAGATCGTCCGTACAGATCGTCGAACACGACGAACACGACGAAACCAGCACAGCGAAGCCAACACAACGAACACGCGAGGGGCGCTGAGACGTGACCGTCATCGCGGTGGACTACTTCCGGTCGTACTCGGTGGTCGGACTGCTCGCCGTCGTCGGCGTGCTGTTCGTCGCCGTCGCCTTCGGCGCGGGCCGCCTGCTGCGGCCGGTGGCGCCGACCCCGGAGAAACTCCTCACCTACGAGTGCGGCGTCGACCCGGTCGGCGACGGCTGGGCCCACACCCAGGTCCGGTACTACGTGTACGCGTTCCTGTACGTGATCTTCGCGGTCGACTCGATCTTCCTGTTCCCCTGGGCGACCGTCTTCGCCGCACCGGGATACGGCGCGACGACCCTCGTCGAGATGTTCATCTTCCTCGGCTTCCTGGCCGTGGGCCTGCTGTACGCATACAAGAAGGGCGTCCTGACGTGGACGTGACCCCCGCATCCGAACCCGTGGACCTTCCGGAGCCGAAGCGTCTCGGCGTGCTGTCGCGGCTCGCCCCCGAACCGATGAAGGTGGTCCTCAACTGGGGCCGCCGCTACTCGCTCTGGGTCTTCAACTTCGGACTCGCCTGCTGCGCCATCGAGTTCATCGCCGCGTCCATGGCCCGGCACGACTTCATCCGGCTCGGCGTCATCCCGTTCGCCCCGGGCCCGCGCCAGGCCGACCTGATGGTCGTCTCGGGGACCGTGACCGACAAGATGGCCCCGGCCGTGAAGCGCCTGTACGAGCAGATGCCCGAGCCGAAGTACGTCATCTCCTTCGGCGCCTGCTCCAACTGCGGCGGCCCGTACTGGGACTCGTACTCGGTGACCAAGGGCGTCGACCAGATCATCCCCGTCGACGTGTACGTGCCCGGCTGCCCGCCCCGGCCCGAGGCGCTGCTCCAGGGCATCCTCAAGCTCCAGGAGAAGATCGCCCGGGAGTCGCTCGGCGAGCGCTACGCGTCCGCCGACGCCGCGGCCGGGCGGCCCTCCGCCGCCGCGCTGAGCAGCGGTCTCGTCCAGCCGCCCGCGCCGTCCGGGGGTGACCGATGAGCTGGCTGCCGAGCCCCGTCGAGGAGCTCTTCGGCGCCGACGCCACCGTCGAGGAGGCGTACGACCTGCTCACGGTCGACGTCCCCGCCGACACCTGGCTCACCGCCCTGGAGACGGCCCGCACGACCCTGGGCTGCACCTATTTCGACTGGCTGAGCGCGGTCGACGAACCGGAGACCGGCTTCCGCGTCTGCGCCCACGTCGCGGCCGTCGCCCCCGGTTCCGTACGGCGTCTGCTGCTGCGCACGACCGTGCCGCACGCGGCGCCGGTGCTGCCGTCCGCCGTCGGCGTGTACGCCGGGGCCGCCTGGCACGAGCGCGAGACGCACGAGATGTTCGGCGTCGACTTCACCGGCCACCCGCACCTCGTCCCGCTGCTGCTGCCCGACGGTTTCGAGGGGCACCCGCTGCGCAAGGACTTCGTGCTCGCGGCGCGCGTCGCGAAGGCGTGGCCGGGAGCGAAGGAGCCGGGGGAGTCCGAGCACGGGGGCCCCAAGCGCCGTCAGATGCTCCCGCCCGGCGTGCCCGACCCCAACGACTGGGGCCCCATGAAGGGCCAGCTCCCGCCCGCGCCGGCCCGCCCGGCCCGGGGCGCGGGCCGCGCCGCCGGCGCGGGTGCCGCCGGAGAACGCCCGGCCCGCCGCGCCCGCTCCGCGAGCGAGGGCTCGGCGAGCCAGACGGCGGCTCCGGGCGCCGTGGGTGCCGGTGCGGAGGGTGCCGAGGCGGCCCCTCGCCCTGCGCGGCGTACGCGCTCGGCGAGCGAGGGCTCGGCTTCGCAGCGCCCGGCTCCGGCCCGGAGCACCGAGGGTGCCGAGAGCTCGGGGGAGGGTGGGCAAGGCGGCACTCCGGCGCCGGAGGCCCCTTCATCGGACGGCACGCCCGGCGCCGCCGAGTCCGGGACACCGGCACCTGCCCCCGCCAAGTCCCGCCCGAGCGACGCCCCCTGGCACCACGCCCGCCCGGCCTTCGACGAACCGACGCCCCCGGCGCCCCCGGCCGCGCCGAAAACGCCCGGCGAGCCTGAGGCCGAGCCCGCGCCTGAGGCCGAGTCCGCGTCCGGGCCCGTGTCCGCGCCTGAGGCCGAGTCCGGGCCCGCGCCCGAGCCTGAGGCCGAGGCCGAGCCCGCCCCCGTGGCTGAGCCCGAGCCCGATCGGACCCGGGCCGACAGCCCGGAAGGTTCTGAAGGCCCCGGCACCCCCGAAGGCCCTGAAGGCCCCGGCACCCCCGAAGGCCCTGAAGGCCCCGGCGCCCCCGAAGGCCCCGGGACCCCCGACAGCCCCGAGAATCCCGAGCGCCCCGAAGGAGGTACACGGTGAACGACGCGCTCGACGTAGCCCTGCGGCTCGTCGTCGTCTTCGTGGCCTTCCTCGTGCTCCCCCTGGTCGTGGGCCAGACCGAGCACAAGGTCATGGCCCACATGCAGGGCCGCCTGGGCCCGATGTACGCGGGCGGCTTCCACGGCTGGGCCCAGCTGGTCGCCGACGGCGTCAAGTTCGCGCAGAAGGAGGACGTGGTCCCGGCCGAGGCCGACCGCCGCGTCTTCCAGCTCGCCCCCGCCGTCGCCCTGCTCCCGTACCTCCTCGTCCTGCTCGCGATCCCGGTCGGCCCCGCCGACGGCGCGGTCGGCCAGGTCGTCGACGCGGGCATCTTCTTCGTGCTCGCGGTGATGGGCGTCGGCGTGCTCGGCTCGCTGATGGCGGGCTGGGCCAGCGCCAACAAGTTCTCCCTCCTCGGCGGTCTGCGCACCGCCGCCCAGCTCCTCGCGTACGAACTCCCGATGCTGCTCGCCGCCGCGTCGGTCGCGATGGCGGCGGGCACGGTGTCGCTGCCCGGCATCCTCGACGCGTTCGAGTGGTGGTGGCTGCCCTGGCAGATCGTCGGCGCGCTCGTCTTCTTCGTCGCGGGCCTCGCCGAACTGCAGCGCCCGCCCTTCGACATGCCGGTCGCCGACTCCGAGATCATCTTCGGCGCGTACACCGAGTACACGGGCCTGCGCTTCGCCCTGTTCCTGCTCGCCGAGTACGCGGGCATCGTCGTCCTGTGCGGCCTGACCACCGTCCTCTTCCTGGGCGGCTGGCACGGTCCCTGGGGCGCGGACGGGCTCGGCTGGGTCTGGACCCTGCTCAAGACCGCGATCCTGGCCTTCGTCGTGATCTGGCTGCGCGTCACCTACCCCCGCCTGCGTGAGGACCAGCTCCAGAAGCTGTCCTGGACGCTCCTCGTCCCGCTCGCCCTGGCGCAGATCGCGCTCACCGGAATCGTGAAGGTGGCGATCAGCTGATGTCCGCGAAGTTCCCGGGAGCCGGCCTGGCCAAGGGCCTCGCCGTCACCCTGCGCACGATGACGCGCAAGACCGTCACCGCGCAGTACCCGGACGTCCAGCCCGAACTCCCGCCCCGCACGCGCGGCGTGATCGGCCTGTTCGAGGAGAACTGCACGGTCTGCATGCTCTGCGCCCGTGAGTGCCCCGACTGGTGCATCTACATCGACTCCCACAAGGAGACGGTGCCGCCGGCCGCCCCGGGCGGCCGCGAACGCAGCCGCAACGTCCTCGACCGGTTCGCCATCGACTTCTCCCTCTGCATGTACTGCGGCATCTGCATCGAGGTGTGTCCCTTCGACGCGCTGTTCTGGTCGCCGGAGTTCGAGTACGCCGAGACGGACATCCGCGAGCTCACCCACGAGCGGGACAAGCTCCGCGAGTGGATGTGGACGGTGCCGGCCCCGCCCGCGCTCGACCCGGCCGCCGAGGAGCCCAAGGAGATCGCGGCGGCCCGCAAGACGGCCGAGAAACTCGCCGCGGCCCAGCAGGCGGCCGCCGAACAGGCAGCCACCGAACAGGCCGCCCCCGACCAGCCCACCGACGGACCCGGAAAGGAGCCCGCATGATCACCGCAGCCGCGCACTCCGCAGCCGCGACCGCGAGCGCGACCGGGTTCCTGTCCCCGACCGGCGTCGAGATCGCGTTCCTGCTCGTCGGCCTGGTCACCTTCGGCGCCGCGATCGTCACCGTCACCACGAAGCAGCTCGTGCACGCGGCCCTGTGGCTGATCGTCACCCTGGGCGGCCTCGCCGTCGAGTACCTCCTGCTCACCGCCGAGTTCATCGCGTGGGTGCAGGTCCTCATCTACGTCGGTTCCGTCGTCGTCCTCCTCCTGTTCGGACTGATGCTGACGCGGGCGCCCATCGGCCGCTCGCCGGACGCGGACGGCCCGAACCGCCCGGTCGCCCTGGGCGTCGCGCTCGTCTCCGCCGCCGCCCTGGTCTGGGTCGTCGTCGACGCCTTCCGCACGACGTGGATCGACCTCGACACCGTGCAGGGCGACACGGCGGTGACCGGGTCCGTCCTGTTCCGGCACTGGGTGCTGCCCTTCGAGGCGCTCTCCGTCCTGCTCCTCGCCGCCCTCGTCGGCGCGATCGTCCTGTCCCGCAGGAAGAACGCGGCCGAGCGGGCCACCACCCCCGCCGCACGGGAGGGCAACCGCTGATGCACCTCGCCTATCCCGCCGTCCTGGCGTCCCTCCTCTTCTGCACGGGCCTGTACGGCGTACTGGCCCGCCGCAACGCGATCCTGGTCCTGATGTCCGTCGAGCTGATGCTCAACGCCGTCAACCTCAACCTCGTCGCCTTCGACGTCTGGCTCCGCGACACCCTGCACGCCGGCCAGGCGCTCACCCTGTTCACCATCGCCGTGGCCGCCGCCGAGATCGGCATCGGCCTCGCGATCGTCCTGGCCGTGTACCGGGCCCGCGGCACCTCGGACATCGACCGGCTCCGCGACTCCGCCGAGCCGCGCGACCCGGACGACGAACCCGACGCCCCCGCCGCCCCCGAATCCGCCGCGGGCGCGAGCGGCGCCGCCGACGAGAAGGCCGAGGCCACCGCGTGACCACCACGACCCTCGCCGTCCTCGTCCCCCTCCTGCCGTTCCTCGGCGCCGCCGCCGGCCTGCTCCTCGGCCGCACCGCCCCCGGCTTCGTCCGCCCCCTGGCCGTGCTGCCGACCGTGACCGCCCTGGTCCTGGCCGTGCTCGTCGCCGTCCGGCAGGGCGGCGGCACCGGCAACCACACCGCGGCCCTCGACGCGCACACCGAGCTCACCCCGACCGGCTCCGTGCCGATCGAACTCGCCCTGCACATCGACGGCTTCGCCGCCCTCGTCGCCGTCCTCGTCGGACTCGTCGCGACCTGCGTCCAGCTCTACTCGACCGGATACCTGCGCGACGACCCGCGCTACCCCTCGTACGCCGCGCTCGTCTCCCTCTTCACCTCCGCGATGCTCCTCGTCGTCTACACGGGCGACCTGATCGTGCTGCTCGTCGGCTGGGAAGTCATGGGCATCTGCTCGTACTTCCTCGTCGGCCACTACTGGGAGACCCCCGAGGCGCGCGCCGCCTCCCTGAAAGCCTTCCTCGTCACGAAGCTCGGTGACGTCCCCTTCCTGATCGGCCTGTTCGCGCTCGCCGCGGACGCCGGCTCGTTCCGCATCACGACGGTCCTGGGCCAGGTCACGACCGCGGGCGGCCTCGACCACCCGACCCTGATCGCGCTGCTGCTCCTCGCCGGTGTGGCGGGCAAGTCCGCGCAGTTCCCGCTGCACACCTGGCTGCCCGACGCGATGGCGGGCCCCACGCCCGTCTCCGCGCTCATCCACGCCGCGACGATGGTCGCCGCCGGTGTCTACTTCGTCGCCCGTCTCCTCCCGGTCTTCGCCGCCTCACAGGCCGCGCTGATCGTGCTGGCCGTCATGGCCGCCGTGACCATGGCCGGCTCCGCCCTCGCCGCGCTCGCCCAGGACGACATCAAGCGCGTCCTCGCGTACTCGACGGTCGGTCAGCTCGGCTACATGACCGGCGCCCTCGCCGTCGGCGACCGCGGCGCCGCCGTCTTCCACCTCCTGTCCCACGGCGCCTTCAAGGCGCTGCTGTTCCTCGCGGCGGGCGTGATCATCCACGCCGCCGGCACCAACTCCCTGGCCGCCATGTCCCGCATGGGCGGCCTGCGCGACCGCGTGCCCGACGCCTTCTGGACGATGACCGTGGCGCTGCTCGCGCTCGCCGCGATCCCGCCGTTCAGCGGCTTCTTCTCCAAGGAGGCCGTCCTCGGCGCCGCCGAGCACACCGCCACCGGACACGAGCACGGCGTCCCGGCCGCCGCCGGCTGGATCGTCCTGATCGCCGGCCTGGTCACCGCGCTGCTCACCGCCGCCTACGCGACCCGTCTGTGGCTGCTGGCCTTCAACGGGCGCGGCGCCCCGGCCCCCGACCACGGACGCCAGCCGGTCGTCATGAACCTCGTGCTGTGGGTCCTCGCCATCCCCTCCCTCGCTTTCGGTCTGGCCACGGCAGTGCTGCCCGACTGGTTCGACGGCCGCTCGCTCGCCCCGACCCTGACGACCTCGGTGCTCGGCACCGGAGTCGCCCTCGTCGGCGGCCTGGTCACGTACGCGGCCTGGCGGCACACCACCGCAATGGCCGCCCGCCCGCCGCTCGGCGCCGTCGCGATCGACACCGAGACCGGCGACGGCGGCCTCGTCGAGGCGGAGGCCATCGCGAGCCACGCCGCGGCCTACGGCGACATCGCCGCGGCCCCCGACCCGGCCGACCCCGGACGGCTCCTGCTGGGCCCGCTGCACCGCCACGCGGCCACCGGCTTCCACCTCGACGCCGTGTACACCGCCCTCTTCGTCCGTCCCGTCCGGGCCGCCGCCTCCCTGGTCGCGTTCCTCGACCGGGCCGTCGTCGACACGTACGTACGCGGAGCGGCCGAGACCCCCAAGGCACTCGGCTGGGCCGTGCGCCGCGCCCAGACCGGCAACGTGCAGACCTACCTCAGCGCCCTGCTCGCAGGCACCGTCGTCCTGGTGGTCGCCGTCGTCCTCGTCGCCACCGCCGGAGCGTGAGCAGCCGTGATCGATATCAGCGAATCCGTGATGCAGCTTCTTCTCGCACTGATCGTCGTCGGCCCGCTCCTCGGCGCGGCCGCCGCTCTCCTCCCGGCCCCGCCCGGGCTGAAGGGGAAGACCCCCGACCAGGCCGTGCTCCGCCACGGCGTGACCGTGACCGGCGTGATCCTTCTCGCCGCGATCGTCCTCGCGCTCGGCTTCGACCACGACCATCCGTCGAAGATGCAGGCCACGACGGACATCAGCTGGATCCCGGCGCTCGGCATCCGGATCCACCTCGGCGTCGACGGCATCTCCCTCCCCCTTCTCGTGCTCACGGCGCTGCTCACCTTCCTGTGCGCGCTGTACTCCTACTTCAAGATGCCCTCGGGCCCGTCCCCGAAGGCCTTCGTCGCGCTCGTCCTCGTTCTGGAATCGGGCACGCTGGCGACCTTCGCCGTGCTCGACCTGATCCTGTTCTTCCTCGCGTTCGAGATGGTCCTCATCCCGATGTACTTCCTCATCGCGCGCTGGGGCGGTGCCGGACGGCAGGCGGCCGCCTGGAAGTTCATCCTCTTCACGCTCCTCGGCTCGGTCGTGATGCTCCTCGGGCTCCTCCTTATCGGCGTTAAGGCGGGCACGTTCGACATGGTGGCACTCGCCACTGACAACGGCCGGGGGCTGACCACGTCCGTGCAGGTCATCGCCGTTCTGGCGATCGGGATCGGGCTCGCAGTGAAGACCCCGATGTGGCCGCTGCACAGCTGGCTGCCGGACGCCCACACCGCTGCCCCGACCGTCGGCTCGGTGCTCCTCGCCGGCGTCCTGCTCAAGATGGGCACGTACGGGTTCGTCCGGATCCTGCTGCCCGTCGCGCCCGACGGAATGCGGACCTTCGCGCCGTACCTCGCCGCGCTCGCCGTCATCGGCATCGTCTACGGATCCCTGGCCTGCCTGAACCTGGCCAGGCAGGGCGCGAAGGGCGACCTCAAGCGCCTCATCGCGTACTCCTCCGTCGGCCACATGGGCTTCGTGCTGCTCGGCATCGCGACGATGACCCCGACCGGAGTGAACGGCGCCCTGTTCGCCAACATCGCCCACGGCCTCATCACCGGCCTCCTCTTCTTCCTCGTCGGCGCGCTCAAGGACCGGGCCGGCACCAGCGACCTCGACACCCTCGCCGAGCAGGGCGGCATGGCCCTCTACGGCCGGGCTCCCCGCCTCGGCGGCCTCCTCGCGTTCGCCGCCGTCGCCTCGCTCGGACTGCCCGGACTCGCCGGATTCTGGGGCGAGATGCTCGCCCTGTTCGGCGCCTTCGAACCGGCCGACGGGCTCAGCCGCCCCGCGTTCCTCGTGTTCATGTCGATCGCCGCGTTCGGCACCCTGCTCACCGCCGCCTACATGCTGATCGTCGTCCGCCGCGTCTGCATGGGCCCGCGCGGCCACGAGACCCCGGCCCTCGCCGACGTGCACGGCTACGAGTTCGCCGCCTGGACCCCGCTCGCCGCCCTCACCGTCCTCGCGGGCCTGTGGCCCGCCGCGCTGCTCGGCCTCACCGACCCGGCCGTGCAGAAGCTCCTCGCTGGAGGCCTCAAGTGACCGCCGTCGCCGCGCCCTCCGTGGCCTCCCTCGTCCAGTCCGTCGACTGGCTCGCGATCGCGCCGCCCACGCTCACGGCGATCGTCGGCCTGATCGTGCTGGTCGCCGACCTGTTCGTCGCCGAACGCCACAAGCAGCTCCTCGGCTGGATTTCCGTCGCCGGGCTCGCCGCTGCCGCGCTCACGCTGATCCCGATTCTTGGCGACGACCGCTCCACGTTCTGCCTCAAGGACGCGGGCTACGACGCCTGTAGTTACACGGCCGACCAGTTCACCCTGGTCGTCCAGTTCCTCGTCCTCGCCGGCGCCCTGGTCACGGCCCTGCTGTCCGTCAACACCCTGAAGGACGCGCGGAAGACCGGCGAACCGCTTCCCGACGGCGAGTTCTGGTTCCTGCTGCTGTCCTCCGCCGCCGGCGCCGCCCTCCTGCCCGCCTCCCGCGACCTCGCCACCCTCGTCGTCGCCCTGGAAGTGGCCTCGCTGCCCGCCTTCGCCCTCGTGGGCCTCAAGCGCGGCGAGCGGCGCTCGGCCGACGCCGCCCTGAAGTTCTTCCTCTCCTCGGTCACAGCGACCGCCGTCACCCTCCTCGGCGTGAGCTTCGTCTACGCGAGCACCGGCAGCCTGCACCTCACGCGGATCGCCACCCAGCTCACCCACGTGGACGGTCAGCTCGACACCCTCGCCCAGGCGGGCGTCGCGCTCACCCTCGTGGGCTTCGCCTTCAAGACCGCCGCCGTACCGTTCCACTTCTGGGTGCCCGACACCTACGTAGGCGCACCGCTGCCGGTCGCCGCCTACCTGTCGGTCATCGGCAAGGCCGTCGGCTTCACCGGCCTCATCCTCGTCACCGTCGTCGCGTTCCCCTCGTACGCCGACGTGTGGGGCCCGGCCCTCGCCGCGCTCGCCGCCCTCACCATGACCGTCGGCAACGTCGCCGCGCTGCGCCAGCAGGCCACGCGCGCGTACAGCGCCGTCCGCCTGCTCGCCTGGTCGTCCGTCGGTCAGGCCGGCTACCTCCTGGTGCCGATCGCCGCGGCCGCCTACTCCGACGACCCCCAGAAGTCGATCGGCTCCACGCTCGCCTACGCCCTCATGTACGCGGCCGTGAACCTCGGCGCCTTCGCCGTGGCCGCCCTCGTGGCCCGCACACGGCCCCTGAACCGTCTCTCGGACTACCGGGGCCTGTACGCCTCGCGCCCGCTCGCCGCGCTCGTCCTGGGCTTCTTCCTGCTGTGCCTGGCCGGACTGCCGCCGGGGGTCATCGGCCTCTTCGCGAAGGTCACCGTCTTCTCGGCGGCCGTCGACGCCGGCCTCGGCTGGCTCGCCGTCGTCATGGCCGTGAACGTCGTCGTGGCGCTCTACTACTACCTCCAGTGGACTGCGGCCCTCTTCCGGGCCCCCGAGGGCGAGACCGCCCCGCACCGCGGCTCGGCCCCCCTGACCGCCGCGATCGCCGTCACCGCCGTCATCGGCGTCGCCCTCTCCGGAGCGCCCCAGCTGGTCCTGCGTTTTGCTTCGACGGGCCTGTTCTAGGCACCCTCGTAGCGGCACACGCCGTGCCGCACACCCCGAGACGCCACATCAAGGAGAGACGCCGTGCTGACCGGCTTCAAGGACTTCATCCTCCGCGGGAACATCGTGTCGATGGCCATCGGCCTCGCCGTCGGTTCCGCCTTCACCGCGGTGGTCACCGGCTTCAGCACGGCGTTCATCGCGCCCCTCATCGGCCTCGCCACCCGCTCGACCGGCGACTTCAGCAAGGCGCACTTCGTCGTCGACGGCACCGAGTTCCCGTACGGCAAGTTCGTGAGCGCCGCCATCGCCTTCTTCATCACCGCGGCCGTGCTCTACTTCCTCGTCGTCGTCCCGATGATGAAGCTCCAGGCCCGCCTGGACCGCGGCAAGCCCGTCGACATCAAGGCCGCCCTGCGCGACTGCCCGCGCTGCTACAGCCAGATCCCCGGCGTCGCCACCCGCTGCGCGCACTGCACCAGCGAGATCAAGCCCGACCCCGAGGCGCTCGAGCTCGCGGGCCTCGTCCCCGAGCAGCGCTGACCCGTACGGCCCACACGCGTCCCCCGCGCGCACAAGGGAACTCACCCCTCTCGTCTGGCGTTGACCGGTACGGGAGGGTCCACTGGACCGTGACAGGCACGACAGGGCCGCACCGGCCCGCGGGCCCAGTGGAAGCAGCAGACAAGCAAGCAGTGGGTTCCCCTGCCGCACCATTCAGGAGGACGTACCGTGCACCGCCGGCACAACGGGCTGAGGACCGCCGTACTCCTCGGGGGCCTCTCCGCCCTCATCCTCGTCATCGGCAGCTTCTTCGGCCGGACGGGACTCATCGTCGGACTCGTCGTGGCGATCGGGACGAACGCGTACGCGTACTGGAACAGCGACAAGCTGGCCCTGCGCGCGATGCGGGCCCGCCCCGTCAGCGAGTTCGAGGCCCCCGGGCTCTACCGGATGGTCCGCGAGCTCTCCACCCAGGCCCGCCAGCCGATGCCGCGCCTGTACATCTCACCGACCGAGGCGCCGAACGCGTTCGCGACCGGCCGCAATCCGCGGAACGCGGCGGTGTGCTGCACGGAGGGGATCCTGCGCATCCTGGACGAGCGCGAGCTGCGCGGCGTCATCGGCCACGAGCTCAGCCACGTCTACAACCGGGACATCCTGATCTCCTCGGTCGCCGGAGCCCTCGCCTCCGTGATCATGTTCCTGGTGAACTTCGCGTGGCTCATCCCCGTGGGCCGCTCGAACGACGACGACGGCCCCGGCCTCCTCGGGATGCTCCTGATCATGATCCTGGGCCCGATCGCCGCGTCCCTCATCCAGCTCGCCATCAGCCGTTCGCGCGAGTACGAGGCCGACGCCTCGGGCGCCCAGCTGACCGGCGACCCGCTGGCCCTGGCCAGCGCGCTGCGCAAGCTCGACGCCGGTACGAAGCAGCTGCCGCTGCCCCCCGAGCCGCGCATCGAGACGGCGAGCCACATGATGATCGCGAATCCCTTCCGCCCCGGGCAGGGAATGTCGAAGATGTTCTCCACGCATCCGCCCATGGCGGAGCGCATCGCCCGACTCGAGCAGATGGCAGGTCCACAGCGGTGAAGACGATCCTGAACGTGATCTGGCTGGTCCTGAGCGGCTTCTGGCTGTTCCTCGGCTACCTGGGCGCCGGACTCCTCCTGTGCATCACGATCATCGGCATCCCCTTCGGCCTGGCCGCCTTCAGAATCGGCATCTACGCCCTGTGGCCCTTCGGGTACACGACGGTGGAGCGGCGCGACGCGGGCGCACCCTCGTGCGTCGGCAACGTGCTGTGGCTGATTCTGGCGGGCTGGTGGCTGGCGCTCGCCCACATCTTCACGGGCCTCGCCCTGTGCCTGACGATCATCGGCATCCCGTTCGGCATCGCCAACTTCAAGATGATCCCGGTGTCGTTGATGCCCCTGGGCCGCGAGATCGTCCGCACGGACATGCCGTTCGCGTCCCGCTGATCCGCAACCGCGGAGGGAGTTTTCCACGTCCTTCAGGGCAGGAGTGAGCAGGTAGTTCACACCGCACACCAGAGGGGCGTCACACGGCATGGGCATCATCGGTTGGATCGTTCTGGGTCTGCTCGCGGGTCTCGCGGCCAAGATCCTGCTCCCCGGCCGCGACCCGGGCGGCCTCGTCGGCACGACACTGATCGGCGTCGCGGGATCCTTCATCGGCGGCTGGATATCGGCCCGTTGGCTCGACCGGCCGATCACCACGGAGTTCTTCGACACCGCGACCTGGGTCTCCGCGATCGGCGGCGCCCTGGTCCTGCTGATCGTCTACCGCATCTTCTTCGGCGACTCCCGCGCCCGCCGCTGAGCGAGCGCCGCGAGCCACCCGTCACGTGCGGAGGCGGTGCCCCCGAGGCCGGGGCACCGCCTCCGCACATGTGTACTCAGGTACGCGTCGCCTACCGGTAGTTCACGAACTGGAGGGCGAAGTCGAAGTCCTGGCCCTTGAGCAGCGCCTGCACGGCCTGGAGGTCGTCACGGCTCTTGGAGCTGACCCGCAGCTCGTCGCCCTGCACCTGCGCCTTGACGCCCTTGGGGCCCTCGTCACGGATGATCTTGGCGACCTTCTTGGCGTTCTCCTGGGAGATGCCCTCCTCGATGGAGGCGAAGATCTTGTACTCCTTGCCGGACAGCTGCGGCTCACCGGCGTCGAGCGCCTTCAGGGAGATGCCGCGCTTGATCAGCTTGGACTGGAAGACGTCGAGGATGGCCTTGACCCGCTCCTCGGAGTTGGCCTCCATCAGGATCTTCTCGCCGGACCAGGAGATGGACGCGCCCACGTTCTTGAAGTCGTAGCGCTGCGAGATTTCCTTGCCGGCCTGGTTGAGGGCGTTGTCGACCTCCTGCCGCTCGACCTTCGAGACGATGTCGAAACTGGAGTCGGCCATGTCCTGTGGCTCCTTGTATCGGGGTATCGGGGAACTGATCGGCGACGGGACCGGGGATCCGGCCGCGCTCCGGTCGGGGCGCGCACCGGGGCTCCGCGCCGGTACAAAGCCTAGCCACCGTGCCGGGTGCGACCGACGATCAATCGGGTGGCGAAGCACCCCCGTACATCAGGTATTGTTTACGTCGTTGCCAGGGAGCACCGCCGAAAAGCGGGGTCCGTGGCAGCGAACCCAAGGCGGTGTGCCCGAGCGGCCAAAGGGAGCAGACTGTAAATCTGCCGGCTCAGCCTTCCCAGGTTCGAATCCTGGCGCCGCCACAGGTTGGGTGAAGCCCCCTCCGGATTCCGGAGGGGGCTTCTTCATGTCCGGGGCCCGGGTGGGCCCCGGACGCGGCCGGATCAGGTCAGATCGCGGTTCCGGCCCACCGGGCAGGCGAGCAGGTAGAGGCCGGGGAGCAGGGCCGCCGCGCAGACCGCCCACAGCGCCGCGTGCGTGCCCGCCAGCGTGGCGAGCAGGCCCGCGGTGAGGGCGCCGAGCGGCAGGGCGCCCCAGGAGACGAAGCGGACCGTGGCCATGACCCGGGAGAGCAGCTCGGGCGGCGACTGGGTCTGGCGGTAGGTGCGGGTCGTGATGGAGCCGATCGCGCTGCCGAAGGAGAAGCCCGCCATGGCGAGCCCGAACCAGAAGGCGTCGGACGCCGACGTGGTCAGCGGGGCGAGGAGCAGCAGCGCGCCGCCCGCCAGGTCGGCCACGATGACGCCCCGCGCGGTGCCCAGGCGCCGGGTCACCCGTACGGCGACCGCGGAGCCGGCGAGCGCCCCGACGCCGTCCATGGCGAGGACCAGGCCGAGCTGGGCGGAGTTGAGCCCGGCCTCGCGCACCAGGTAGAGCGGGGTGAGGGCGAGGAGGGCCGCGTTGAGGAAGTTCGCGGCCGTCGCCCAGAACATGCAGGGGCCCATCACCGGGTGCCGCAGCACGTACCGCAGGCCCTCGCGCATCAGGCGCAGCGCGCTCGCGCCCGGCGGCGGGGCGACGGGCCTGCGCTCGGGCAGGGTGCGCAGCAGGACGGCCGAGGCGAAGTAGCTGCCCGCGTCCACGACGAGCGCGCCCACCGGGCCCGTCGCCTGCACGAGGAGGCCGCCGATGGACGGGCCGCCGGTGTCCGTGACGGCGTGGGTGCCGGACATCAGGCTGTTGCGCGCGGCGAGCTGCTCGGTCGGCACGACGGCGGGCAGGAACGTCGAGTTGCCGATGTCGAACAGCACCGTCGCCGCGCCCGTGACCAGCGCCGCGCCCAGCAGGTGCGCGTACGTCAGATGGCCGAGCCACCAGGCGAGCGGCAGCGATCCGAGCGCCGTGAACCGGACGAGGTCCAGGGCGACCTGGAGGCGGCGCAGCGGGACCCGCTGGGCGATCACGCCCGCGGGCAGGCTCAGCAGCAGCCACGAGACCTGCCCGGCGGCGGCCAGGAGCGCCGCCTCGAACGCCGAGACGTGCAGCACGGTGAGGGCGACCAGGGGGAGGGCGAGCGCGGTGACGGCGGTGCCGCCGTTGCTGATGGTGGCGGCGGTCCAGTAGCGCCAGAAGACGCCCGACGAGGAGGCCGGGGGAGCCGGCGGGGTTGTCGCCGGGGCCGGGCTCGGGGCCTCGGCCCCGGCTCTGCCCTCGGGCTCCGTGGCCTGCTCGGTCTTCGCCTCGCTCATGTGGTGCATCCCCCGTGGGTCGGCTTGCGCGTGTGTGAGTTCCTTTTGGGAACTCACTCCTTAGGGTTAGTTCCTATCGGGAACTCACCGCATGGCGCAAGATGGTTCCGACGAGCGGAACGCGAGCGTCACGGACGAAGGAAGGGTGAGCGGGAGTCATGGTCAGGTCGGTGCCCGAGCGGGACGCGGGGGGGGGGGGGCGCGGCGCGCCCCGCGCGGCGCCCGGGGCGCGGCGCCCCCCCCCCGGGGCGGCTGGTGACGGGCCGCGCCGGCGCCTGAGCCGCGTCACGCCGGTGTCAGGAGCTCCGCGTGGTGCCGCTCGGCGACCAGGGGGTGGGCG
>NZ_JBHYTK010000063.1:0-2983 GCF_042749255.1 Streptomyces sp. NPDC059524
CCGTTGCGGGGGAAGACGCCGGGCGGGCCGCCGGGGGAGTCGCCGCGGCGGGAGGGGGGGGGCCGGTAGTCGCGGCGGCCGTCCGCCGCGGCTATCGCGTCGGCGGGGGTGGGCAGGCCGGTCAGCGGAGCGGGCCCGTCCGGGGTCCAGTGGTGGACGGTGTCGCGGCCCGGCGCGTAGACGTGGACCCGGCCGTCGGGGCCGAGGACCGCGGTGAGGCCGTCCTGGACGGGGCCGCCGCCGAGGTCCTTCCAGGGCGACCAGGCGCCGGAGGTGTCGCGGACGCGGGTGCTGACGCCCTGTCCGGCGTTGCGGACGAAGAGGTGGACGCGGCCGTCGCGGGCGGTGACGGCCACGGGGACGCCGATGCGCCGGGCGGGTTCCAGGGCCACGATCTCCCGTACGTCGGGCCCGCCCAGGCCTTCGAGCTCGGCCAGGCGCAGGCCGAACAGCAGGTGGCGGTCGCCCGGGAGCGGGGCGCTGCCGAGCACCGGGGCGAGCGGGCCGCCGCCGAGGTCGACCGGGGCCGCGAAGCCGCCGCCCGGCTTCTCGTCGTAGCGGACCGCGCGCAGGCCGAGGACGCCGTACGCGGTGGCCCGGCCGCCGGCGCCGCGCACCAGGGTGAGGCGCGGGCCCGGGTAGCGGTGGTGGGTGGCGCGGACCCAGCCCTTGCGGTTGGTCAGGGGGCGGTCGCCGCCGACGTTGTAGTCGCCGCAGCCGGCCGGGTTGCCGCAGGACCAGTCGGGGGCCGCGCCGTACGGGACGAGGTGGGCGGCCTTCTGGTCGAGCAGGCGCGGCGGGAGGTTCTTCGGCCAGTGGTGGTTGTAGTAGCCGCGGTAGGCGGTGACGACGAACGGGGGCGGGCCGCCCGGCGCGGTCCGGGCCCAGCGGATCAGCGCTGCCCAGGTGAAGGAGGCGACGGCGGTGTGGTCGGCGTGGTCGGAGTAGCCGGGCTGCTCGCTGTCGCGGATGCGGGTGAGCCGGTCGCTGACCTGGATGTCGGGGTCCGGGTCGAGGGTGTGCACGACGGTCGGCCGATAGCGCCGGAACAGTTCCGCGAGGACGGTGACGACGGAGTCGTGGGTGTACGTCTGGACGGCCCGCAGCGGGGAGCCCTCGGGAACGAGGGTGCGCAGGAGCAGGCCCGGGTCGCGCCAGAGGGACGGGGCGCCCATGTGGCCCGCCGCGGTGTGCATGGCGAGGTTCAGGTGGACCAGCTCGACGCGGCGGCCCCCGTGTTCGAGGACGTCGAGCTCGGCGCGGAAGCCGCTGGGCAGGCGCAGGACGCGCTGGTCCCAGGGGGTGAAGAGGGGGAGGCCGAGCTGGGTCGCGTAGGACTGGCGCAGGCCCTGGTGGCGGGCGGCGGAGTAGGCGGCCTTGTCGGGGGCGGGGTCGCGGTCGGTCGCCGTCTTGTTCCGGCCGTCGGCCTCGCCGGCGGTGACGTAGACGCAGACGAGCGGGGTGCCGGCGGCGAGGGCCTGCTGGGTGTCCGGGTTCATGAAGTACAGGTCGTCGTCGGGGTGGGCGAGGACCTGGAGCAGCAGGGCGCGGTCCGCCTGCGCGGCGGGGCGGCCGGAGGCGGGGGAGGGGACGGAGGCGCGGGGCGGGGGCACGGTCGCGCGGGGTGCGCAGGCGGCGAGGGCGGTGGTGGCGGCAACGGCGGAGGTGCCGAGCAGGAGTCCGCGCCGGGTCAGGGAACGGGCGGCGGAGGGGGCGGGATCGGCGCCGGGGGGCGATGCAGGCGCGGGTGCGGGGCCGGGCCGGGGCGCCGGAAGATTGGGCATAGGGCGCATTTCGGGCCGTGAAGGGCGCGGTATCGCAGGTCTCTTCCGCACGGTGGCGCTCACTCCGTCCGCTGCGAGGCGGCGCGGCGGTGTCGGTGGAGCGCGCCTCTGTTCAGGTTGGTTCACCTGGGTAGAGGCTCGGCAGGGGGCGCGGGTTCCATGCGCATACATGTTCCGTTCACCCGGACGGGCGGCGGCGGGGGCCGACACGGACGGCCCAGTGCCCGGATGCCGTGAGCGGGGCGGGCTGCGAGGATCGGTGGGTCCGCGCCGTGCGTCACGCGCGGGGCCGCCGGGACGGTGGTGCGCGGACGTCTCGATGTGGGGGGTGGACCCGAGCGCCGGAGCCAGAGAGTTCCCCGGTGCCCCAGCCCGAAAGGCCTGCCATGCACTCTGCATCCGTGAAGCGGAACAACCGCCTCGCCCGAGGGCGTGCCGTCGGCGTCCTGTGCGCCGTCGCCGCGTCGCTGTCCTTGCTGAGCGCCTGTTCGTCGGACGACGGGGACGACACCTCTTCGGGTACGAAGCAGGCGGACCGCGCGGCCGAGCAGGCGGCTGCGACCGCTTCCGCGTCTGCCTCGCCGCGGCTGAGCGAGGATCAGGCCGAGCGCAAGAAGCTGATCACCGCGACGAAGGTCGACTGGGACAAGGCGGCCATGACCGCCGAGAAGGAGGTCTCCGGCGGCAAGCTCCTGGAGATCGAACTCGGCGACGACGACCAGGGGAATCCGGAGTGGGACGCGGAGGTCGTCGCGTCGGACGGTACGAGCACCGACGTACGGATCGACGGCGTCAGCGGCAAGGTCACGAAGTCCGAGAAGGACAAGGACCAGGACGCGGGTGACAAGAAGGAGAACACCGACAAGCTCGCGGCGGCCGAGATCACGTCGATGAAGGCGGCCGAGACGGCCACGGACCGGAAGAAGGGCACGGTCACGTCGGTCGGCCTCGACGACTCCGACGGCGGGCCGACGGTCTGGGCGGTGGACGTGGTCACGCCGGCGACGTGGGTCAAGACGACCTTCGACATCGACGCCGGCAACGGCAAGGTGCTGCACGAGAACATCGACCGGGACTGAGCGGTCGAAGAGCGGGGCCGGGTCCCGGGGCCCCCCGGGCGGGCCGGCGGGGCCGTCGCCCGCGCCCGCGCCCCCGATGCGGGGGGGGTCGCGGGCGGGGGGCCACGCGGGCGGCGCGGG
>NZ_JBHYTK010000063.1:2993-35164 GCF_042749255.1 Streptomyces sp. NPDC059524
CACCCCCCCTCCCCCCCCCGCCCCCCCCCGCGCACTGGCGCCCCCCCCCCACCCCCCCCCCCCCCCCCCCCCCCCCGGCGGGCCCCCCCCCCCCCCCCCCCGCGGCCGGTCAGGCGTGGCCGTCGCCGTCGCCATCGCCCAGGATGCGGGCGAGTTCGCGGTCGAGGGCCATCTCGGTCGGCTCGGTGCCGAAGGGCTGGAGCGCGTGGCTGCGCTCCAGGTACGTCATCAGGGCCGCGTGGCCGAGCCGGATCAGCGTCTCGGTGCCCCGTCCCGCGCCCTGCTCCTGCACGCGGATCGTCACGTGGGCCGGCTCGTCGGGGTTCTGCCCGGGCAGAACCGATACGGCTCCGATGCCGACCGCGCCGCCTAACCCCGCCGTCAGCAGATCGCGGGAGATCACCCACCGGGAGCTCGTCCTCGGGCTCGCGGCGGTGCCGGGCGACACCGTCAGCGTCACGACGAACGGATCGTCGGCCTCGTACCGCAGCAGCACCGCACAAGGGTGCCGCTCCGCGCCCTGAGTGATCGATCCGCTCGTCCACGCCTCCAGCCCCGCGCCGGTCCTGCTCATCTCGGGGATCATCGAGTCCACGCCCTCTCGCACATGCGTATGTAGTCGCGCCATCGCAGAACGTAATTGACGCGGAGTCAACACGGATGGCATATGCCGAACGAGCACATCTCCTGCGGAATCTTCACGTGGTGCACACAGGGTGTTCGGAAGAACACGGACGGTTTCAGATCCTTGCGAGGCCGGTCGAGCTGATCCCCGATCTGCCGTGAGTCGGCCTCGGTCGGTGGGCGGGGTCAGTCGCCGTCGGTGATCTGGAACAGGTAGATCAGGTGGCTGTCGTCGTCCGGCATCGCGTTGATGTCGTCCGATGGCACGTCGGTGCGGAAGTAGAACTGCGGGGCCTTCGGGCCGCCGAGGGCGTTCTTGTCCTGCAGGTCCATGAGGTGCTTGACGAACGTGTTCGCGTCCGGGGTCTTCGTGCCCAGGTCCTGTGCGAGCTGTCCGCCGACGACGACCTTCAGGTGCGTGTCGTCGGTCAGCACGTCCGTGGCGGCGCCGGTCGCGCTGCTGGGCGTGAACGTGGGGCCGTCGGCGTCGCACCGGTAGGAGCCCAGGACGAGGCCGAGCATGGTCGGGCTCTCGCCTCCCGCGCTGACCGACTCGATCGCGCCGTACGGTCCCTGGCCGTCGTGGTCGCAGACCGAACCGGTCGGCGGGGTCTGGCGGTCGGCCAGGTCCCAGCCGCCGTTCCCGGCATCGCCGGGGCCGCCGGAGATCGTGGGGTCGGGGGAGGACGGTGCCGGGGACGAGGCCGGCGCCGACGGGGAGTCCGGGGTCGACGGCGGCGTCGACGGCGCGGTCGTGGGGGACGCGCTCGTCGGGCCGTCGGCCGAGCCCTCCGAGTCGCCCGGGCCGCAGGCCGACAGGGCCAGGGCCGCGGCGGCGGCCACCCCCAGGACGTACAGCTTCCTGCTCGTTCGGTTCGCGTAGGCGCGCATGGTCGGACCCCCGTGGTCGATGTCGTGCGGTGCGAGGGGATCGTGCCCGGGGAGGGTGTCGTTCCGTACGTGCCGGGGCGGATCGTTACGGCTTGCGGACATCGGTGTGGCATTTCCGCAGGAAGCCCCCGCCGGGCCGCAGCCCTCAGCCACCCGTCAGCTACGGTCCCAGGCCCCGCTGAGCACCCGCACCCGCTCCCCGTACTCGATCGCCTCCGTCCACTCCCGCGGCCAGCGGTCCGCCCCGCGCCCCGCCCCCGCGAACGCCCCGGCCAGCGCCGCCGTCGCCGCCGAGGCCCCGGACGTGTGCGCGGCGCGGCGGATCGCGTGGCGGGGGTGCGCGTCGGTGACGAGGCAGGCGTAGAGCGCGCCCGCGAGGACGATGTCGGCCGTCCAGGCGCCGCCGACGGCCCGCGCCGGCTCCCGGTCCCGGTCCGCGGGGGCCAGCGCCGCGCCCACCGCGTCCAGCGCCACGAGGCACTCGTCCCATCCGCGCTCCGCGTACGCGGCCGGGCTGTCCGCCCCCGCGCGCTCGGCAAGGTCGCCGAGCCACTCCGCCCGGTATGTACGGCGGGACGCGGCCGCGTGGGCGCGCAGCCGGTCCAGGAGGGCGCCGGGTTCGCAGCCGTGGGCCAGGAGGTGCACCGCGTGCGCGGCCAGATCACTCGCGGCGAGCGCGGTCGGGTGGCCGTGTGTCAGCGCGGCCTGCGCCTGCGCGATGCCGGAGCGCTGCTCGGCGCTCAGGTACGGGGCGAGCCCGACGGCCGCCGCCCGCACGACCGCGCCGCAGCCCTTGGACTCCAGGGCGGTCGCCGCCTGCCAGGGGTTGCCCGGGTCACGCAGCGCCGTACAGGCGTCGACGGTGGTGCGGCCGGCGCCGCGGTCGTTGTCCGGCGAGGCGAGCCAGCGCACCAGATGCGTGCGCAGCGCGGTGGCGACGGCGGGCGGCGTCACCCACGGCGGCGCGGGCAGCGCCCCGCGCGTGGTGAGGCTGTGCCGGGCCTCGGCCTCCGTCTGGGGCGGGCGGACGGCGGTCTCGGCGAGCGCCTCGGCGACGGCGAGCGCCAGCTGGGTCTGGTCCGACACCCGGGCCCGCGGCACCGCCGCCTGCCGGGGATCCCCCGGCGTCCCCGACTCGCCGTCGTGCCAGGGGAGTTCCATCGCGGTCCACTCGCCGTACGCGGACCGGATGCCGTCCAGGGGGAGCGCGGAGAGCGGGCGGCCCATCGCGTCGCCGAGGGCGAGCCCGTACAGGGCGCCGGCGGCGGCGTCGCGCACCCGGTCGCGCGGGACGTCCGCCAGCGCGTACAGGCCGTCGACGTGCGGCGCCCACGCGATCGAACTGCCGATCACGTGCGCCCCGGAGGGCGTGGCCCCGTCGTCGAGCAGACGGCGCAGGGCCTCGCCCGGGGTGCGGCCCGCCGCCTTGGAGTCGCGCAGCCGCAGCGCCCACGTGCCGTCGCCCGCGGCCTTCTCACCGGCGTCCCGGCGCACGATCCAGCCCGCCGCGTCGTCCTCGTCGTTCGCCCACACGTACCCGGTGACCGTGCCCTGCCCGTCGGCGACGGCGCCGTACCGCACGGGCCGTTCGGTGCGCGAGGCGTAGCGCGGTGGGCTGCTCACGGCGTTGAACTGCAGGTCTTCCTCGAACCGCGGATTGATGTACGCGCGCGGCACGAAACGCGGGCCCGGACCGGCCGGCTGACTCACGACGATGTTCCCCTCTGACGATCCACGTTGATCTGGGCCTCCATCCCATCACGCGGCCCCGCGTAGAGGACCTGTGCCGATCTTGCGGGGGTTGCCCGCAGAACGCCCCGCGAGGCTGATTAACATGCCGCGTCACAGGCCGGCGAGGTCCGACCACCCGTCAGTCCCCGTCCGCGTCACGGAACTTGACCCCAGGAGTCACCCGGCATGACGGCAGCACCCGCACCAGCGACCGCCCTCCGCGTCCTGATCCACGGCGGCGGCATCGGCGGCCTCACCCTCGCCACGGCCCTGGCCCGCCGCGGCCACACCGTCGAGGTCGCGGAACTGCGCGAGGAGCTCGACGCCCTCGGCGTCGGCATCATCCAGCCGACCAACGCGCTGCACGTCATGCGCGAGATCGGCGTCCTCGACGCGTGCCTCGCGGCCGGCTTCGCGTGGGACACCCTGACCATCGCCGACCCGGCCGGGACCACGCTCGCCGCGATACCCCAGCCCCGCATGGCCGACGCCCCCGCCGCCAACGGCATCCCGCGCCCCGCCCTCGCCCGGATCCTCGCCGACGCGGCCCGCGCCGCCGGAGCCCGGCTGCGCCTCGGCACGACGATCACCGAGCTGAAGGACGACGGCACCGGAGTCGACGTCACCCTCTCCGACGGCGGCCAGTCCCGCCACGACCTCGTCGTCGGCTTCGACGGCATCGGCTCCCCGCTGCGCACCCGGCTCTACGGGGACACGTACGCACCCGAGTACACGGGCTTCGCCAACTGGCGGGTCACCGTGCCGCGCCCGCCCGAGGTGCGCGGCGTCGTCATGGGCACGGCCGGACCGGAGGCGAAGGCGCTGCTCACACCGATCACCGGGGAACTCATGTACCTGGGCGCGGTGTTCGCCGAGAAGGAGGACTTCCGGCCCGACCCGGAGCGCGCCCACGAGCAGCTCGCCGCACGCCTGCGCATGTTCTCGGGGCCGGTCGCCGACGCGCTCGCCGCCGTCACCGACCCGTCGGCGGTCGTGTACTCGCGGATCTCCCAGGTGAGCGTCGAGGAGCCCTGGCACGTGGGCCGCGTCGTCCTCGCCGGGGACGCCGCGCACGCCTCCACCCCGCACCTCGCACAGGGCGCGGCCATGGCGGTCGAGGACGCGCTGGTCCTCGCCGAGGCGCTGGACGCCGAGGCCGGCGTCCCCGAGGCGCTCACCGCCTGGGAGGTGCGGCGCCGCCCGCGCGCCATGTGGGTGCAGGCCCTGTCCCGCGCGGTGCTGCGCCAGGAGACCGGCACCCCGACGACCCCCGAGGAGGACGAGCTCCTCAAGGTCGGCGTCCCGGGCGCCGCCCACGTCCTGGCCCAGCCGTACTAGCGCCCGCGGCACCGCCCACGTCCTGGCACAGCCGTGCCACACCGGGCGTAACGCCGAGTACGTCCACTACGAGGCCTTGCGCCCGGCCCGCCCCGGGCTGGTCGCAGGACGTCGCGCCGACGCCCCCCCGGCCGAGCCCGGAAAGGCTCAGGCCGCCGGTGTCAGGGCGACGATCGCGATGTCGTCGCCCAGGTGGTGCGTCCAGTTCCGTACGTCGTCCGCGAGCCGTCCGACGAGCGCGTCGGGCGGCCCGTCCGCGCCGTCGGCCAGCCGGTCGATGAGCGGATAGAACTCGCCGCTCGCGTTCCGCGCCTCGCTCAGCCCGTCCGTGTAGGCGACCAGCGTCGTCGTGTCGTCCAGCGAGACCCGGTGGGCGTCGACCGCGCCGAGCGTGCCGAAGCCGAGCGGCAGGTGCACGGGCCCCTCGATCTCCTCGGCGCGCGAGCGGCCCACGGCGACCGGCCCCGGGTGACCGCAGTTGATCACTTCCAGGTGCGGGGCCCCGGCCCCGTGCTGGATCAGCAGCGCGGTCGCGAACAGCTCCTCGTCCCCGCGCGCCTCGGCCGCCCGCAGCACCTGCCGGTCGAGCCGCGCCGCGAGCTCCCCGAGGTCCTCGGTCTCGTAGGCCTGACTGCGGAAACAGCCCAGCAGGTCCGTCACCGTCTGCACCGCCTGGAGCCCCTTGCCGCGCACGTCGCCGATGAGCACCCGGGTGCCGTACGGGGTGTGCAGGGCCTCCAGGAAGTCGCCCCCGATGCCGGTGTCGGCGGTCGCCGGCTCGTACAGGCCCGCGAGGCGCAGCCGGCCGAGCGTGCCCGGGATCGGGTGGAGCACGGCGCGCAGCAGCGCGCCCGCCGTCTCCTGGGAGCGGGTGAGCCGCTCCGTGAGCCGGCCCCGCGACCAGGCGATGGCGCCGGCCGCCGCGCCGACGCCGAGGGCGACGAGCATCTCCACGGACTGGCCGGTCTGCGCCTTCGCCACCAGGTACTGCAGGACGGACGTCGAGGCCACGACGAGTGCGACCACGGGCCGGCCGAGCAGCAGCGCGGCCGCGGCGACCACGATCGTGGCGACCCACAGCATCTGGCCCGCGGTGATCGCCGCCTGCGCGGGCGACGCGCCCGCGCTGTACGGCATCGTCTGCGCCGCGGCCGCCCCGAACAGGATCGCGCCCGGCAGCAGCGCGATCGTGCCGCCGAGGTCGGTGTGCGGGACCGCGGTGAGGAAGCCCGCCATGCGCGGGGCCAGCGCCAGCATGATGCCGAACCCGATCACGGCGACGACGGCGCAGCCGCTGAGCAGCGACGCCCCGCCGTGGCTCAGCAGCGTGTGCAGCAGCGCGAGCCCGATCGCGGCGAGCGGCAGGCCCAGGGAGCAGCCCGTGACGGGGGAGAGGGCGCGCCGCCGGACCACCAGCAGACTGCCCGCGGCGCCGCCCGCCCCGAACAGCGAGAGCGCGAGCGCGCCCGCCGCCGGCGAACCGCCCGAGGCGATCATCAGCGTCGGCACGGCCACCGCGAGGACGGTCTGGGTGAAGCCCAGGGTGACCCCGGCGACCAGCACCGGGACCCCGAGCCGCGCGGGCAGCGAGGTGCGCCCGCTGCGGGTCAGGGCGCGCAGCCGGGCGAGCACCGCCACGACCGCGGCCGCGCCCAGCACCCCGCCCACGCGCGGATCGGCCCAGCCCCACAGCGGCGCGAGCTGCAGCCCGGCCGCCGCCAGCGCCCCGGCCACGGTCCAACAGCCGGTCGTCACTGGGTCGTTGAGCGGCCGCCGCGCCTCGGGCCGCCCGTCGTCGGGCAGCCGGTGCCGTACGAGGAGCAGCGCGCCGGCGGCCGCGACGGCGAGGGCCGCCATCGTCGGGCGCCAGCCGGCGGCGGAGGTGACGTGCGGCGCGACGTTCACGGCGACGATGAAGCCGGTGGACATGGCCGCGAGCCAGCATCCGGTCACCCGGCGCACCCGCCCCGGCATGTACACGCTGGCGAGATAGGCGAGGCAGGCCACGAAGACGGCGGCGAGCGCGGCGGCCATGACGACGCGGGTCAGCACGTACACCCACCCGGTGAAGGCGACCGCGAGCAGCGCGCAGGCCCCGGACAGCACGGCCAGCGCCCGCAGCAGCACCCGGCGCCGGCCCACGACGTCGCAGGCCCGCCCGGCCACGACCAGCGTGAGCAGCGTGACCGACACCCCGACGACCCGCGCGACGGCCTCGTGTCCGGGCCCGAGCCCGAGATCGGCCCGCACGAGCGGCGCGGCGGCCGCGTCGAGCACGGGCGCGATGACGTAGAACGCGGCGACGGCGGCCAGCAGGAGCCCCGGCACCCGCAACCGCTCGCCCTTGCTCCGGGCCACGACACCCGTCCCCTGGGCGTGGTCGAACACTCGGGCCTCCCTGGCAGTCCCCCCGTGGACAACTCCGACTACCAGAGTCGCGGGGACGTCAGTGCCAGGTAAGTGCTGAAAGTCCCACTTATGCCCGAATCCGGTCTTCTGTCCGGGTCCGGTTCGCGCGGGGCGCGCCGCCGGGCGGGGCCGGTTTGACCTCGGTCACACACCGGGTACTCTCTTCGGCTCGATTGGCCCCGGAGGTGCCCCGTATGGCAGACTGTCGGGGTTGCTCGGTTGAGTGCCGATGCTGCGCGCCTCCCGCCGGGAGGACCGGAAGCGAGTCCCACAGTACTCGTCGCCTTATCTGCCGCCTGCGGCAGCGCTGGGGCGGACGTACGGGAATCTTCCGGGAAGTTCAGCGCGGGACTCCACCAGGCGCCTGGTGGGTTTCTTCCCCCCAGCTCGTGCGGCCCTGGGCCGCGGTTCCTGTAGCAGGGAAATCCGTACGGATATTTCTGTCAGCGACACCGCGACACGCCCGACCGCGTGGGTCGGAGGAAGTGTGAAACAGGGCCCCCAGGAGCCAGAGCGTTTCGAGACGAAGGACTACTAAGTAGCCATGGCGGGACAGAAGATCCGCATCCGGCTCAAGGCCTACGACCACGAGGTCATCGACTCCTCGGCGAAGAAGATCGTCGAGACGGTGACGCGTACTGGTGCGTCGGTCGCGGGCCCGGTGCCGCTGCCTACCGAGAAGAACGTGTACTGCGTCATCAAGTCGCCGCACAAGTACAAGGACTCGCGCGAGCACTTCGAGATGCGCACGCACAAGCGCCTGATCGACATTCTCGACCCGACCCCCAAGACCGTTGACTCTCTGATGCGACTCGACCTCCCGGCCGGTGTCGACATCGAGATCAAGCTCTAAGGGCTGGTGATCTGAGAATGGCTAAGCAGATCAAGGGCATCCTGGGCGAGAAGCTCGGCATGACGCAGGTGTGGGACGAGAACAACCGTGTTGTTCCGGTCACCGTCGTCAAGGCCGGCCCGAACGTCGTGACCCAGGTCCGTACGAACGACGTCGACGGCTACGAGTCGGTCCAGATCGCCTTCGGCGAGATCGACCCGCGCAAGGTGAACAAGCCCCTCAAGGGCCACTTCGCCAAGGCCGACGTCACCCCCCGTCGCCACCTCGTCGAGATCCGTACCTCGGACGCCTCCGAGTACACCCTCGGCCAGGAGATCACGGCCGAGACCTTCGAGGCCGGCGTCAAGGTCGACGTCACCGGCAAGAGCAAGGGCAAGGGCTTCGCCGGTGTCATGAAGCGTCACAACTTCGCCGGTGGCAAGGCATCTCACGGTGCCCACCGCGTGCACCGCAAGCCGGGCTCGATCGGTGGCTGCGCCACCCCCGGCCGTGTGTTCAAGGGCCTCCGCATGGCGGGCCGTATGGGCAACGAGCGGGTCACCACCCAGAACCTGACCGTCCACGCCGTTGACGCGGAGAAGGGTCTGCTGCTCATCAAGGGCGCGGTTCCCGGTCCGAACGGCGGCCTCGTCCTGGTCCGCACTGCGGCCAAGGGGGCCTGAGGTAACCGATGAGCACTGTTGACATCCTTTCGCCGGCGGGCGACAAGGCCGGGTCCGTCGAGCTCCCCGCGGAGATCTTCGACGTAGAGAAGATCAGCGTTCCGCTGCTTCACCAGGTCGTCGTCGCGCAGCTGGCCGCTGCCCGTCAGGGCACGCACAAGACCAAGACCCGTGGCGAAGTCCGTGGTGGTGGCAAGAAGCCGTACCGCCAGAAGGGCACCGGCCGCGCCCGTCAGGGTTCGACCCGCGCCCCGCAGTTCGCCGGTGGTGGCGTCGTGCACGGTCCCGTGCCGCGTGACTACTCGCAGCGGACCCCGAAGAAGATGAAGGCCGCGGCCCTGCGCCACGCCCTCACCGACCGGGCCCGCAACGCTCGCATCCACGTCGTCTCCGGCGTGGTCGAGGGCGAGGTCTCCACGAAGGCCGCCAAGTCGCTGTTCGGCAAGATCTCGGAGCGCAAGAACCTGCTCCTGGTCGCCGAGCGCTCCGACGAGGCCGCGTGGCTCTCCGCCCGCAACCTGCCCCAGGTCCACATCCTGGAGCCGGGCCAGCTGAACACGTACGACGTTCTCGTCTCGGACGACGTGGTCTTCACCCAGGCCGCTTTCGAGTCCTTCGTGTCTGGCCCCAAGGCCGCTGACACCGAAGGGAGCGAGGCCTGATGGCTACGCGTCACCCGAGCATCGCCTCGAAGGCCGCCAAGGCCGCCAAGGCCGCGCGCGTCGCTAAGGCGAAGCGCATCGCCACCGAGGGCAAGATCGCTGTCGAGCCCACGCCGCTGAGCAAGAGCTACACGGACCCCCGTGACGTTCTCGTTCGTCCGGTCGTCTCGGAGAAGTCGTACGCCCTGCTCGACGAGAACAAGTACACGTTCATCGTCGACCCGCGTGCCAACAAGACCCAGATCAAGCAGGCCGTCGAGGCGGTCTTCTCGGTCAAGGTCTCCGGGGTCAACACGATCAACCGTCAGGGCAAGCGCAAGCGGACCCGCACCGGCTTCGGCCAGCGTGCGAACACCAAGCGCGCGATCGTGACCCTCGTTGAGGGCGACCGTATCGACATCTTCGGCCAGGCCTCCTAACGGAGCGCCCTGGTCCGAATATCGGACGAGGACTGAGAAATGGGAATCCGCAAGTACAAGCCGACTACGCCGGGCCGTCGTGGCTCCAGCGTCGCCGACTTCGTCGAGGTCACGCGGTCCACGCCGGAGAAGTCGCTGGTCCGCCCCCTGCACAGCAAGGGCGGCCGTAACAACTCCGGTCGCGTGACGGTCCGCCACCAGGGTGGTGGCCACAAGCGCGCCTACCGCGTGATCGACTTCCGTCGTCACGACAAGGACGGCGTGCCGGCGAAGGTCGCTCACATCGAGTACGACCCCAACCGCACCGCGCGTATCGCTCTCCTGCACTACGCGGACGGCGAGAAGCGCTACATCCTGGCCCCCCGTGGGCTGGCCCAGGGTGCCGTGGTCGAGAACGGCCCGGCGGCCGACATCAAGCCCGGCAACAACCTGGCGCTGCGCAACATCCCGGTCGGTACCACGATCCACGCGATCGAGCTCCGTCCCGGCGGTGGCGCCAAGTTCGCCCGCTCCGCGGGTGCCTCCGTGCAGCTGCTCGCGAAGGAGGGCTCGATGGCCCACCTCCGCATGCCCTCCGGTGAGATCCGCCTGGTCGACGTGCGCTGCCGCGCCACCGTCGGCGAGGTCGGCAACGCCGAGCAGTCGAACATCAACTGGGGCAAGGCCGGCCGCATGCGCTGGAAGGGCGTCCGCCCGACCGTGCGTGGTGTCGTCATGAACCCGGTCGACCACCCGCACGGTGGTGGTGAAGGCAAGACCTCCGGTGGTCGCCACCCGGTCTCGCCGTGGGGCAAGAAGGAGGGTCGTACTCGTGATCGCAACAAGGCGAGCAACAAGTACATCGTCCGCCGCCGCAAGTCGAACAAGAAGCGCTAGGAGCGGGTTTAGATGCCGCGCAGTCTCAAGAAGGGGCCCTTCGTCGACGACCACCTCGTGAAGAAGGTGGACGCCCAGAACGAAGCAGGCACCAAGAACGTCATCAAGACCTGGTCCCGGCGCTCGATGATCATCCCCAGCATGCTGGGGCACACGATCGCGGTGCACAACGGCAAGACCCACATCCCGGTGTTCGTCACCGAGTCGATGGTCGGCCACAAGCTCGGTGAGTTTTCGCCGACCCGCACCTTCCGCGGCCACGTCAAGGACGACCGCAAGTCGAAGCGCCGCTAAGCGGGGTGTGAACGACTATGACGAACATTGAAGGGACAACCATGGAAGCCAGGGCCCAGGCGCGGTACATCCGCGTCACGCCCATGAAGGCCCGCCGCGTGGTGGACCTCATCCGTGGCATGGACGCCACGGAGGCTCAGGCGGTCCTGCGTTTCGCCCCGCAGGCCGCGAGCGTGCCGGTCGGCAAGGTGCTGGACAGCGCCATCGCCAACGCCGCGCACAACTACGACCACACCGACGCGTCGTCGCTGTTCATCAGCGAGGCGTACGTGGATGAGGGCCCGACCCTGAAGCGGTTCCGTCCGCGTGCCCAGGGCCGTGCCTACCGGATCCGTAAGCGGACCAGCCACATCACCGTGGTCGTCAGCAGCAAGGAAGGAACCCGGTAATGGGCCAGAAGGTAAACCCGCACGGGTTCCGGCTCGGTGTCACGACCGACTTCAAGTCGCGTTGGTACGCCGACAAGCTGTACAAGGACTACGTCAAGGAAGACGTCGCCATCCGTCGGATGATGACGTCCGGCATGGAGCGCGCCGGCATCTCGAAGGTTGAGATCGAGCGCACCCGTGACCGCGTGCGGGTGGACATCCACACCGCTCGTCCCGGCATCGTCATCGGCCGCCGTGGCGCCGAGGCCGACCGCATCCGCGGTGACCTCGAGAAGCTCACGGGCAAGCAGGTCCAGCTGAACATCCTCGAGGTCAAGAACCCCGAGACGGATGCTCAGCTCGTGGCCCAGGCCGTCGCGGAGCAGCTGTCCTCCCGCGTCTCCTTCCGTCGCGCCATGCGTAAGAGCATGCAGTCGGCGATGAAGGCGGGCGCCAAGGGCATCAAGATCCAGTGTGGCGGTCGTCTCGGCGGTGCCGAGATGTCCCGTTCGGAGTTCTACCGCGAGGGCCGTGTGCCCCTGCACACGCTCCGCGCCAACGTGGACTACGGCTTCTTCGAGGCCAAGACGACCTTCGGCCGCATCGGCGTGAAGGTCTGGATCTACAAGGGCGATGTCAAGAACATCGCCGAGGTCCGCGCCGAGAACGCCGCTGCCCGCGCCGGCAACCGCCCGGCCCGTGGTGGCAACGACCGCCCGGCCCGTGGTGGCCGTGGTGGCGAGCGTGGCGGTCGCGGTCGCAAGCCGCAGCAGCAGTCCGCGCCGGCTGCCGAGGCCCCCAAGGCCGACGCTCCCGCCGCCGCTCCCGCTGCTGAGAGCACCGGAACGGAGGCCTGACCGAAATGCTGATCCCCCGTAGGGTCAAGCACCGCAAGCAGCACCACCCGAAGCGCAGCGGTATGTCCAAGGGTGGCACGCAGGTTGCGTTCGGCGAGTACGGCATCCAGGCGCTCACCCCGGCCTACGTGACGAACCGTCAGATCGAGGCCGCTCGTATCGCCATGACGCGTCACATCAAGCGTGGCGGCAAGGTCTGGATCAACATCTACCCGGACCGTCCCCTCACCAAGAAGCCTGCCGAGACCCGCATGGGTTCCGGTAAGGGTTCGCCGGAGTGGTGGATCGCCAACGTCAAGCCCGGGCGCGTGATGTTCGAGCTGTCGTACCCCAACGAGAAGATCGCGCGTGAAGCCCTGACTCGTGCGGCCCACAAGCTGCCGATGAAGTGCAAGATCGTTAAGCGCGAAGCAGGTGAGGCGTGATGTCGGCCGGGACCAAGGCGTCCGAGCTGCGCGAGCTGGGCAACGAGGAGCTTCTCAACAAGCTCCGCGAGGCCAAGGAAGAGCTGTTCAACCTCCGCTTCCAGGCGGCGACCGGTCAGCTCGAGAACCACGGCCGGCTCAAGGCCGTCCGCAAGGACATCGCGCGGATCTACACCCTCATGCGTGAGCGCGAGCTGGGCATCGAGACGGTGGAGAACGCCTGATGAGCGAGAAGACTGTGACTGAAGAGACCGCCGCCCGCGGCTTCCGCAAGACCCGCGAGGGTCTTGTCGTCAGCGACAAGATGGACAAGACCGTCGTCGTCGCCGTCGAGGACCGCGTCAAGCACGCCCTGTACGGCAAGGTCATCCGCCGTACGAACAAGCTCAAGGCGCACGACGAGCAGAACGCCGCGGGTGTCGGCGACCGCGTCCTCCTCATGGAGACCCGGCCGCTGTCCGCGACGAAGCGCTGGCGCGTCGTCGAGATCCTGGAGAAGGCGAAGTAATCAAGCGGGAGCACTCGCTCCCGCTGCCCCTCGCCCCGGTTTTCCTCGGGGCGCGGGTCTTCCACCAGGACAGTAAGTAATTCCTGCGGGCAACCCCGCAGGACAGTTCCGCCAGGCTCGGTGGGGGATTCCTCCGGGAACCCCCCGCCGGGAACCGGCAGACGATCAGGAGATAGACGTGATCCAGCAGGAGTCGCGACTTCGCGTCGCCGACAACACTGGTGCCAAGGAGATCCTTTGCATCCGTGTTCTCGGTGGCTCGGGTCGCCGCTACGCGGGCATCGGTGACGTCATCGTCGCCACCGTCAAGGACGCGATCCCCGGCGGCAACGTGAAGAAGGGTGACGTCGTCAAGGCCGTCATCGTTCGCACCGTCAAGGAGCGCCGCCGTCCGGACGGCTCGTACATCCGCTTCGACGAGAACGCCGCCGTCATTCTGAAGAACGACGGCGACCCTCGCGGCACCCGTATCTTCGGCCCCGTGGGCCGTGAGCTGCGCGAGAAGAAGTTCATGAAGATCATCTCGCTCGCGCCGGAGGTGCTGTAAGCATGAAGATCAAGAAGGGCGACCTGGTCCAGGTCATCACCGGTAAGGACAAGGGCAAGCAGGGCAAGGTCATTGCCGCTTACCCGCGCGAGGAGCGCGTCCTGGTCGAGGGTGTCAACCGGGTCAAGAAGCACACCAAGGCCGGTCCCACGGCTTCCGGCTCGCAGGCCGGCGGCATCGTGACCACCGAGGCGCCGGTGCACGTCTCCAACGTCCAGCTGGTCGTTGAGAAGGACGGCAACAAGGTCGTCACGCGTGTCGGCTACCGCTTCGACGACGAGGGCAACAAGATCCGCGTTGCCAAGCGGACGGGTGAGGACATCTGATGACGACCACCACCAATCCGCGTCTGAAGCAGAAGTACCGCGACGAGATCAAGGGCAAGCTGCAGGAGGAGTTCTCGTACGAGAACGTCATGCAGATCCCCGGTCTGGTCAAGATCGTGGTCAACATGGGTGTGGGTGACGCCGCGCGTGACTCGAAGCTCATGGACGGTGCCGTCCGCGACCTGACCACCATCACGGGTCAGAAGCCGGCCATCACCAAGGCCCGCAAGTCCATCGCGCAGTTCAAGCTGCGTGAGGGCCAGCCGATCGGTGCCCACGTCACGCTCCGTGGCGACCGCATGTGGGAGTTCCTGGACCGCACCCTGTCGCTCGCGCTTCCGCGCATCCGCGACTTCCGTGGTCTGTCCCCCAAGCAGTTCGACGGCCGTGGCAACTACACCTTCGGTCTGACCGAGCAGGTCATGTTCCACGAGATCGACCAGGACAAGATCGACCGCGTCCGGGGTATGGACATCACCGTGGTCACCACGGCGACCAACGACGCTGAGGGCCGCGCGCTCCTTCGTCACCTCGGCTTCCCGTTCAAGGAGGCGTGAGCGAGATGGCGAAGAAGGCCCTTATCGCGAAGGCTGCCCGCAAGCCCAAGTTCGGCGTGCGCGCGTACACCCGCTGCCAGCGCTGCGGTCGTCCGCACTCCGTCTACCGCAAGTTCGGCCTGTGCCGCGTGTGCCTTCGTGAGATGGCTCACCGTGGCGAGCTGCCGGGCGTGACCAAGAGCTCCTGGTAATCCCCTAGTTGGGATTATCCGGATCTCTCGGTAAGCACAAGGGTCGGCAGAGCACCGGCTCCCCATGGCTTAGGCTTGTGGGGTTGGGCTCTGTCGCCCTGACCGACTTACTACGCCGTAGGTCCCCGCGCCGCACCCGTCCCGCCCCTGTGTGGGGAGAGGGATGGCGCATACAGGAAACCCCGGCGAGAGAGGCCGAAGGCCAATTCATGACCATGACTGATCCGATCGCAGACATGCTGACGCGTCTGCGTAACGCGAACTCGGCGTACCACGACACCGTGGCTATGCCGCACAGCAAGATCAAGTCGCACATCGCCGAGATCCTCCAGCAGGAGGGTTTCATCACCGGCTGGAAGGTCGAGGACGCCGAGGTCGGCAAGAACCTCGTCCTCGAGCTGAAGTTCGGCCCGAACCGTGAGCGTTCGATCGCCGGCATCAAGCGCATCTCCAAGCCGGGTCTGCGCGTTTACGCGAAGTCCACCAACCTGCCGAAGGTCCTCGGCGGCCTTGGCGTGGCGATCATCTCCACGTCGCACGGTCTCCTGACCGGCCAGCAGGCGCAGAAGAAGGGCGTGGGTGGGGAAGTCCTCGCCTACGTCTGGTAGCGGAAGGGAACGGAGGAAACAGCTATGTCGCGTATTGGCAAGCTCCCCATCACGGTTCCCGCCGGCGTGGACGTCACCATCGACGGCCAGACGGTCACGGTCAAGGGCTCCAAGGGCACCCTGACCCACACCGTCGTGGCGCCGATCGAGATCGCCAAGGGTGAGGACGGCGTTCTGAACGTCACCCGCCCGAACGACGAGCGTCAGAACAAGGCCCTGCACGGCCTGTCCCGCACGCTGGTGGCGAACATGATCACCGGCGTGACCCAGGGTTACGTGAAGAAGCTCGAGATCAGCGGTGTCGGTTACCGCGTCCTGGCGAAGGGCTCCAACCTGGAGTTCTCGCTCGGCTACAGCCACACGATCCTGATCGAGGCGCCCGAGGGCATCTCCTTCAAGGTCGAGTCGCCGACCAAGTTCTCGGTCGAGGGCATCGACAAGCAGAAGGTCGGCGAGGTTGCGGCCAACATCCGCAAGCTGCGCAAGCCCGACCCGTACAAGGCCAAGGGCGTCAAGTACGAAGGCGAAGTCATCCGCCGCAAGGTCGGAAAGGCGGGTAAGTAAGCCATGGCATACGGTCAGAAGATTGCTAAGGGCGACGCTTACAAGCGTGCTGCCATCAAGCGTCGCCACATCCGTATCCGTAAGCACATCTCGGGTACGGCTGAGCGTCCGCGTCTGGTCGTGACGCGCTCGAACCGCAACATCGTCGCGCAGGTCATCGACGACGTGAAGGGTCACACCCTCGCGTCGGCCTCGACCCTGGACGCTTCGATCCGTGGCGGCGAGGGCGACAAGTCCGCGCAGGCCAAGTCCGTCGGTGCCCTGGTCGCTGAGCGCGCCAAGGCCGCCGGTGTCGAGGCCGTCGTGTTCGACCGTGGTGGTAACCAGTACGCCGGGCGCATCGCCGCCCTGGCGGACGCCGCCCGCGAAGCCGGCCTGAAGTTCTGAGCCGGTTCCGTAGCTAGCGGAAACAGAGAGAGGTAATTCCAATGGCTGGACCCCAGCGCCGCGGTGGCGGTGCCGGTGGCGGCGAGCGGCGGGACCGGAAGGGTCGCGACGGTGGCGCTGCTGCCGCCGAGAAGACCGCGTACGTTGAGCGCGTTGTCGCGATCAACCGCGTCGCCAAGGTTGTGAAGGGTGGTCGTCGCTTCAGCTTCACTGCGCTCGTCGTAGTGGGCGACGGTGACGGCACCGTGGGTGTCGGTTACGGCAAGGCCAAGGAGGTGCCGGCCGCCATCGCCAAGGGTGTTGAGGAGGCCAAGAAGCACTTCTTCAAGGTCCCCCGTATCCAGGGCACCATCCCCCACCCGATCCAGGGTGAGAAGGCTGCCGGCGTCGTGCTGCTCAAGCCCGCGTCCCCGGGTACCGGTGTTATCGCCGGTGGTCCGGTGCGCGCCGTGCTCGAGTGCGCCGGCGTTCACGACATCCTGTCGAAGTCGCTCGGCTCCGACAACGCGATCAACATCGTGCACGCGACCGTGGCGGCCCTCAAGGGCCTGCAGCGTCCCGAGGAGATCGCGGCTCGCCGTGGTCTGCCGCTCGAGGACGTCGCCCCCGCGGCTCTTCTCCGTGCGCGTGCCGGGGCTGGTGCGTAATGGCGCAGCTCAAGATCACGCAGGTGAAGTCGTACATCGGCAGCAAGCAGAACCACCGTGACACCCTGCGCTCCCTTGGTCTCAAGGGCATCAACACGCAGGTCGTCAAGGAGGACCGCCCCGAGTTCCGCGGCATGGTGCACACCGTCCGCCACCTCGTGACGGTTGAGGAGGTCTGATCATGGCGGAGAACAACCCGCTGAAGATCCACAACCTCCGTCCGGCCCCCGGCGCCAAGACCGCCAAGACCCGTGTCGGTCGTGGTGAGGCGTCGAAGGGTAAGACGGCCGGTCGTGGTACCAAGGGCACGAAGGCCCGTTACCAGGTTCCGGAGCGCTTCGAGGGTGGCCAGATGCCCCTCCACATGCGTCTCCCGAAGCTGAAGGGCTTCAAGAACCCCTTCAAGGTCGAGTTCCAGGTCGTGAACCTGGACAAGCTCGCCTCGCTGTACCCCGAGGGTGGCGAAGTCACCGTCGAGGGTCTGGTGGAGAAGGGTGCTGTCCGCAAGAACAGCCTCGTCAAGGTCCTCGGCCAGGGCGAGATCACCGTGGCGCTGCAGGTGACGGTCGACGCCGTCTCCGGCTCCGCCAAGGAGAAGATCACCGCCGCCGGCGGTACGGTCACCGAGCTCGTCTGAACCCAGACACCGTCTCGATGACATGAACGATCCCGACCGGGGATACCCCACAAAAGGGGTATCCCCGGTTGGTCGTTCCTAGGGGGGCAGGTACGCCGGTAAGGTGGCCACCGCTGCTGATTTCCGGGTTGTTGTGTGCCCCCGGCACCAATCCCGGCCCTCGGCCGTTACGTATTCGTCGAATCCTCAAGACCGTCACCTCTGACGCACGCGCGCGGGGGTCGCAGGAGGCACCGTGCTCACCGCGTTCGCCCGGGCGTTCAAGACGCCCGACCTGCGCAAGAAGCTGCTCTTCACGCTGGGCATCGTCGTGATCTACCGGCTCGGGGCGCATATCCCCATCCCCGGTGTGGATTACTCGAACGTCCAGACGTGTATGGACGTGGCCAATTCCAGCACCGGCCTGTTCGGTCTGGTCAACATGTTCAGCGGTGGCGCTCTGCTGCAGATCACGGTCTTCGCGCTGGGCATCATGCCGTACATCACCGCGAGCATCATTCTGCAGCTGCTCACCGTGGTGATCCCGCGCCTGGAAGCCCTCAAGAAGGAGGGCCAGGCGGGTACGGCGAAGATCACCCAGTACACCCGTTATCTGACGGTGGCGCTCGCCATCCTCCAGGGCACCGGCCTCGTCGCCACGGCCCGCACCGGCGCGCTCTTCCAGGGCTGCCCCGTCGCCAGCCAGATCGTGCCCGACCAGTCGATCTTCATCACCATCACGATGGTCATCACGATGACCGCCGGCACCTGCGTGATGATGTGGCTCGGCGAGCTCATCACCGACCGCGGCATCGGCAACGGCATGTCGATCCTGATGTTCATCTCGATCGCCGCCACCTTCCCGTCCGCGCTGTGGGCCATCAAGCAGCAGGGCTCCCTGGCCGACGGCTGGATCGAGTTCGGCACCGTCATCCTCGTCGGCCTCGTCATGGTCGGCCTGGTGGTCTTCGTCGAGCAGGCCCAGCGCCGCATTCCGGTGCAGTACGCGAAGCGCATGATCGGCCGCCGTTCCTACGGCGGTACGTCCACTTACATCCCGTTGAAGGTGAACCAGGCGGGTGTGATCCCTGTCATCTTCGCGTCGTCGCTGCTCTACATTCCGGCGCTCGTCGCGCAGTTCGCGGGCGGTGACTCGTCGTGGAAGGTGTGGATCGACGACCACCTGACCAAGGGAAATCACCCGATCTACATCGTTACGTACTTCCTGTTGATCGTGTTCTTCGCCTTCTTCTACGTGGCGATCTCGTTCAACCCCGAGGAAGTCGCGGACAACATGAAGAAGTATGGTGGCTTCATCCCGGGCATCCGGGCTGGCCGACCGACCGCTGAGTATCTCTCGTACGTGCTCAACCGGATCACCTGGCCGGGCTCGCTGTACTTGGGTCTGATCGCTCTTGTACCGACGATGGCGTTGGTTGGTTTCGGGGCAAACCAGAACTTCCCGTTCGGCGGCACCAGCATCCTGATCATCGTGGGTGTTGGTCTGGAAACGGTGAAGCAGATCGAGAGCCAGCTCCAGCAGCGCAATTACGAAGGGTTCCTCCGCTGATGCGAATCGTCCTCGTCGGGCCGCCTGGTGCAGGCAAGGGAACGCAGGCCGCGTTCCTTGCCAAGAACCTGTCGATCCCGCACATCTCCACGGGCGACCTCTTCCGTGCCAACATCAGCCAGGGCACGGAGCTGGGCAAGAAGGCCAAGTCCTACATGGACGCCGGCCAGCTCGTCCCGGACGAGGTCACCATCGGGATGGCCAAGGACCGCATGGAGCAGCCGGACGCCGTCAACGGCTTCCTGCTCGACGGCTTCCCGCGCAACGTCTCGCAGGCCGAGGCGCTCGACGTCGCCCTGCAGGCCGACGACGTGAAGCTGGACGCGGTCCTGGACCTCGAGGTCCCCGAGGACGAGGTGGTCAAGCGCATCGCCGGCCGCCGCATCTGCCGCAACGACTCGGCGCACGTGTTCCACGTCGAGTACAAGCAGCCCAAGACCGAGGGCGTCTGTGACGTCTGCGGTGGCGAGCTGTACCAGCGTGACGACGACCAGGAAGAGACCGTGCGCAAGCGGCTCGAGGTCTACCACACGCAGACCGAGCCGATCATCGGCTACTACCAGGCGCAGGGGCTCGTGAAGACGATCTCCGCGCTGGGCAAGGTGGACGAGGTCACGGCGAAGGCCATGGAGGCCCTCGGTCGCTGACCGGTTCCGCCCGGCACATCGCTTCACTCAGGCCGCGGTTCCCTTTCGAGGGGGCCGCGGCCTTAGTGTTGGTGGGTACTCCCTTACCGGTATGACGGAGAGCGCAGGCCCCCATGGTGCAGATCAAGACCCCCGAGCAGATTCGCAAGATGCGGGAGGCGGGGCTTGTCGTCGCGGCGATCCATGCCGCGACCCGGGAGGCGGCCGTTCCGGGCGCGACGACGCGGGACCTCGACGAGGTCGCACGCAAGGTGATCGCGGAGCACGGCGCGAAGTCGAACTTCCTCGGGTACGGGGGCTTCCCCGCGACGATCTGCACCTCGAAGAACGAGGTCGTCGTCCACGGCATCCCGAGCGAGAACGTCGTCCTGGAGGACGGCGACATCATCTCCATCGACTGCGGCGCGATCGTCGACGGCTGGCACGGGGACGCCGCGTACACCGCCTTCGTGGGCTCCGGTCACGCTCCGGAGCTGCTCGAGCTCTCCCGGGTGACCGAGGAGTCGATGTGGGCCGGAATCGCCGCGATGAAGGCCGGCAACCGGCTCGTGGACATCTCCCGCGCCATCGAGACGTACATCCGCCGCCAGCCGAAGCCGGGCGGCGGCAAGTACGGGATCGTCGAGGACTACGGCGGCCACGGCATCGGCACCGAGATGCACATGGACCCGCACCTGCTGAACTACGTCGAGCGCCGCCGAGGCAAGGGCCCGAAGCTGGTCCCCGGCTTCTGCCTGGCGATCGAGCCGATGGTCTCGCTCGGCACCCCGAAGACCGAGGTCCTCGAGGACGACTGGACGGTCATCACGACGGACGGCACCTGGTCCTCGCACTGGGAGCACTCGGTCGCCCTGACCGAAGAGGGCCCCTTGGTCCTGACCTCCCCCGACGGCGGCAAGGCGAAGCTGGCAGAGATGGGCGTGACGGCGGCGCCGGATCCGTTGGCCTGACCCTCGGTTTCGGCGCTGAGCGCGGCCGATATGCCCCTGGGGCGCACGAAGTGTGCCTTTCAGGGGCGCGGGGAACTGCGCGACCAGCCACGACGGCGGCACACTCGGCGAAGATCGCCAGCCCCTGCGGCGGGCTCGCGGATCGCTGTGGGCGGAGGCTTAGGGATCTTTGTGGTAGGGCAGAATTCCTGGATTCGTCTTTCCGGGGGTCCTGACGTAGACTGACTCGTCGGCTCTCGTGTATGCGCATGTCCGCAGGTCGGAACGCGGCAGACACGGAAGTCGATCAAGGTAGTCGATTCGAAGGGCGAAGCGTGGCCAAGAAGCAAGGTGCCATCGAGATCGAGGGCACTGTCGTCGAGTCTCTGCCGAACGCCATGTTCAAGGTCGAGCTCCAGAACGGCCACCAGGTCCTGGCACACATCAGCGGCAAGATGCGCATGCACTACATCCGCATCCTCCCTGACGACCGGGTCGTGGTGGAGCTGTCTCCGTACGACCTGACGCGTGGCCGGATCGTCTACCGGTACAAGTAGATCTTGCCCGAGTCCCGCACTCTGCGGGCCGCCGGCAACTGACCCGGAGAACCTCACCCATGAAGGTCAAGCCGAGCGTCAAGAAGATCTGCGACAAGTGCAGGGTGATCCGCCGTCACGGCCGGGTCATGGTGATCTGCGACAACCCGCGCCACAAGCAGCGCCAGGGCTGACGTAGACCCGTTCACTGCAGTTCGTTCGTAGATTTCGCGCGACGCAGCACATTCAGTAAATATGCAGGGCCCGCCGGCGCCGAGCACGTCTCGTCGTGGCGACACCCTCGGTCGGAGGCCGAGGACCCAGCTCGTACCAAATCTTTGAGCTCAAAGAGGACGGCGGCTGGGAGTGGTTCTGCTGCAGACCTCCGAGTATCAACAGGAGCCTTGAATGGCACGCCTTGAAGGTGTTGACCTCCCGCGCGACAAGCGCGTCGAGGTTGCCCTCACCTACGTGTTCGGCATCGGGCGTACGCGCGCCCAGCAGACGCTGGACGCCACCGGTGTGGACCGCAACGTCCGTGTTCGCGACCTGAGCGAGGAAGACCTCGTCAAGATCCGCGAGTACGTGGACCAGAACTACCAGACCGAGGGTGACCTCCGTCGCGAGATCCAGGCCGACATCCGCCGCAAGGTCGAGATCGGCTGCTACCAGGGTCTGCGCCACCGTCGTGGTCTGCCGGTCCGCGGTCAGCGCACCAGCACGAACGCCCGCACCCGCAAGGGCCCGCGTCGCGCCATCGCCGGTAAGAAGAAGCCGGGCAAGAAGTAGTCCTCAGCGGACGCTTGACCAAGCGGTCTTCGCTGTAGGACCGACCACCTCCCGTAGGAGATATAGATGCCCCCCAAGGGTCGTCAGGGCGCTGCCAAGAAGGTGCGCCGCAAGGAAAAGAAGAACGTCGCTCACGGCCACGCGCACATCAAGAGCACGTTCAACAACACGATCGTGTCCATCACGGACCCGACCGGCAACGTGATCTCGTGGGCCTCCGCCGGCCACGTCGGCTTCAAGGGTTCGCGCAAGTCGACCCCGTTCGCCGCGCAGATGGCCGCCGAGTCGGCCGCCCGCCGCGCGCAGGAGCACGGCATGCGCAAGGTCGACGTGTTCGTCAAGGGTCCCGGCTCCGGCCGTGAGACCGCGATCCGCTCCCTCCAGGCCACGGGCCTCGAGGTCGGTTCGATCCAGGACGTGACGCCCACGCCGCACAACGGCTGCCGTCCGCCCAAGCGTCGCCGCGTCTGACCCAGGTCAGCAGCGCAGGCCGCTTGGTCTGAGGTTTCCGGGCGGTACGGCTCTCGTCAGAGGCCGTGCCGCCCGTACCATTGCAGCTGTAGTACATATCGGGCTACCGCCCGGTGAGTCGGGCATCAAATAGTGGGTGCCCATGACTGAAGGATTCGCAGAATGCTGATTGCTCAGCGTCCCTCGTTGACCGAAGAGGTCGTCGACGAGTTCCGCTCCCGGTTCGTGATCGAGCCGCTGGAGCCGGGCTTCGGTTACACCCTCGGCAACTCCCTCCGCCGCACGCTCCTCTCGTCGATCCCCGGCGCTGCTGTCACCAGCATCCGCATCGACGGTGTCCTGCACGAGTTCACCACCGTGCCGGGCGTCAAGGAGGACGTCACCGACCTGATCCTCAACATCAAGCAGCTGGTCGTCTCCTCGGAGCACGACGAGCCGGTCGTGATGTACCTGCGCAAGCAGGGCCCGGGTCTGGTCACCGCCGCCGACATCGCGCCCCCGGCCGGTGTCGAGGTGCACAACCCCGACCTCGTCCTCGCCACGCTCAACGGCAAGGGCAAGCTGGAGATGGAGCTGACCGTCGAGCGCGGTCGCGGCTACGTCTCCGCCGTGCAGAACAAGCAGGTCGGTCAGGAGATCGGGCGCATCCCGGTCGACTCGATCTACTCGCCGGTTCTCAAGGTCACGTACAAGGTCGAGGCCACGCGTGTCGAGCAGCGCACCGACTTCGACAAGCTGATCGTCGACGTCGAGACCAAGCAGGCCATGCGCCCGCGTGACGCCATGGCGTCCGCCGGCAAGACCCTGGTCGAGCTGTTCGGTCTCGCCCGCGAGCTGAACATCGACGCCGAGGGCATCGACATGGGTCCGTCCCCGACGGACGCCGCCCTGGCCGCCGACCTGGCGCTGCCGATCGAGGAGCTCGAGCTCACCGTTCGGTCGTACAACTGCCTCAAGCGCGAGGGCATCCACTCCGTGGGTGAGCTCGTCGCCCGCTCCGAGGCGGACCTGCTCGACATCCGCAACTTCGGTGCGAAGTCGATCGACGAGGTCAAGGCCAAGCTCGCCGGCATGGGCCTCGCGCTCAAGGACTCGCCCCCCGGGTTCGACCCGACCGCCGCCGCGGACGCCTTCGGCGCCGACGACGACGCGGACGCGGGCTTCGTCGAGACCGAGCAGTACTGATCGGTCCCGCTTTCCGGGGGACGCTCGCGTCCCCCGGATCTCCGACAGGCAGCCGCCTGCTCGGACACTGACTCCGGTACCTGATACGGCCGGGGCAGACATCTAGGAGAAATCATGCCGAAGCCCGCCAAGGGTGCCCGTCTGGGCGGCAGCGCCGCGCACGAGAAGCTCCTCCTCGCGAACCTCGCGAAGAGCCTCTTCGAGCACGGCAAGATCACGACGACCGAGGCCAAGGCCCGTCGTCTGCGCCCGTACGCGGAGCGTCTGGTCACCAAGGCGAAGAAGGGCGACCTTCACAACCGCCGTCAGGTGCTCCAGGTCATCACGGACAAGAGCGTCGTCCACACGCTCTTCACCGAGATCGCCCCGCGCTACGAGAACCGTCCGGGTGGTTACACCCGCATCACCAAGATCGGTAACCGCCGTGGCGACAACGCGCCCATGGCTGTCATCGAGCTGGTCGAGGCCCTGACGGTCGCGCAGCAGGCCACCGGTGAGGCCGAGGCCGCCACCAAGCGTGCCGCCAAGGACGCCGAGGCTGCCGCTCCGGCCGCCGAGGTCGTCGAGGACGCCAAGCCGGCCGAGGCCGCCGAGGAGTCTAAGGACGCCTGATCGCGTTCTTGATGTGAAGCGGGCCCGTCCCCGGATCTCCGGGGCGGGCCCGCTTTGCGTGCCGCCGGGGCCCGTGCGTCAGCGGCGGACGACCTTGTCGCAGCGGCCGAGCCAGTCGCGGTACTTCGCGGAGCCGTCCTTCGGGCCTTCGAGCAGGGTGTCGACGACCTTGTTGACGTCGTCGAACAGGGCGCGGCCGGTCGGGGCGCCCATCTCGCCGTCGCCGGCCAGGCCGTGTTTGTGCTGGTAGCGGCCGACGGCGGCGCGGGTCTTGGCGTCGTAGTCACCGTCGACGGTGACCCGCGGTTCCTGGAACCAGTTCACCGCCTGCTGCACACAGCGGGTCTCGGCTTCGGAGACGGTGGCGCGGGTCGGGTGCGCGCCGGCCCGGTCGTCGGAGCCGGAGCCGGATCCGGAACTCGAATCCGAGCCGGTGCAGGCGGTCAGTCCGGCGGCGAGGACCGCGGTGGCGAGAGCCGCCGCGGCACGCGTGGTCCACTTGTTCATGGTTCCCCCTGGAGCAGGTGGTCGATCTTGGTCTGTGCAGGGGGACGCCCGGCCGCGCCGGTCAGTTGCGGTCGGGGCGGAAGTTCGACAGGAGGCATGAACCGGTGACCGATGAGGCAGCTCCCGGGACCGTACGCGTACGGCTGGATCTCTCGTACGACGGGACGGACTTCTCCGGATGGGCCAAGCAGGCCGGCGGGCGGCGCACCGTGCAGGGGGAGATCGAGGACGCGCTGCGCACCGTCACGCGCTCGCAGCGGACGTACGAGCTGACGGTGGCCGGGCGGACCGACGCCGGGGTGCACGCGCGCGGCCAGGTCGCCCATGTGGACCTGCCCGACGAGGTGTGGGCCGAGCACCGGGAGAAGCTGCTCAAGCGGCTCGCGGGGCGGCTGCCCAAGGATGTGCGGGTGTGGTCGGTGGCCGAGGCGCCGAGCGGGTTCAACGCGCGCTTCTCGGCGGTCTGGCGGCGCTACGCGTACCGCGTGACCGATCTGCCGGGCGGCGTCGACCCGCTGTTGCGGGGTCATGTCCTGTGGCACGACTGGCCGTTGGACGTCGACGCGATGAACGCGGCCGCCGAGCGGCTGCTGGGGGAGCACGACTTTGCGGCGTACTGCAAGAAGCGTGAGGGCGCCACGACGATCCGGACGCTGCAGGAGCTGAGTCTCGTGCGCGGGGACGACGGGATCGTCACGGCGACCGTGCGGGCCGACGCCTTCTGCCACAACATGGTGCGCTCGCTGATCGGTGCCCTGCTGTTCGTCGGCGACGGGCACCGGCCGAGCGACTGGCCGGGCAAGGTGCTGGCCGCCGGGGTCCGCGACTCGGCCGTGCACGTGGTGCGGCCGCACGGCCTGACGCTCGAGGAAGTCGGTTACCCGGCCGACGAGTTGCTCGCCGCGCGCAACAAGGAGGCGCGCAACAAGCGGACACTGCCGGGCTCCGGCTGCTGCTGAGCACCGGAACGGCCTGGTCCGAATTGGCCCCAAGTCTCCCGTCTTCACCCGTGAAGTGACCTTCTTCACGCCGCGATCACACAACCCTTGTCCCGCATGCGCGAATTGCGTTGATTGTGACGCGAGTCGGGCTGCTCAGGAGGGCGAGCGACGCCCGATAAAGGCTTGATCGTGCCTTGTGGGGTGATCGGTCGAACCTTCAATCACCGAAAACCATTACGGTATCTTCACTTCTCGGCACGATGTGAAGGCGTCGCGTTTCTGGGGAAAACGGGGCAGGGGGATGGTTGTGTCCGGGACCGTTGCGGGGCACGAGAGTGTGGATGCGCGGCGCAGCCGCCACAGGCGAGGCAGGGGCGGTCGACGGCTCGTCGTGACCGCGCAGGCCGACATGGTCTACGGGACGGTCGTCCTCGTCCCCGCGCGGAACGAGGAAGTCGGGGTCTTCACCTCGCTCGAGTCGCTGGCGCGGCAGTCCCGGCGCCCCGACCTGATCATCGTGGTGGTCAACAATTCGACCGACCGGACCGAGGAGTACGCCCTCCAGTTCGCTCATGACGAGCGCACCCCGCCGACGGTCGTCCTCAACTTCCCCGACAACCCGCACAAGAAGGCCGGCGCTCTCAACCACGGCCTGGCCTGGCTCAGGAACGCCGTCGGAGGGCGGCTCGACGGCCGGGTCGGCCACATCCTGGTCATGGACGCCGACACCGAACTGCACCCGAAGTTCATCGAGCGGGCGCGCAACGTGATCGCGTCGGACCCCGAGGTCGGTGGCGTCAGCGCGGCCTGCTTCGGGCGCACCGACCTGTGGCGCAACCCATGGCAGCGCTATCTGCTCGGCATGCAGATCATCGAGTACGGCCGGGCGGCCCGGGCGCGCTACCGCACGGACGTCCACACCATGTCGGGCGCGGGCTCCTTCTACCGGGCCGAGGCGCTGCAAGGCCTGATCGACTGGCGCGGCGAGGTGTTCTGGGAGGACCACCGCAACCTCGTCGAGGACTACGAGACCACCCTGGCGCTGAAGGAGTCCGGCTGGAAGGTCACGGCCAACGAGCTGTGCATCGCGTACACCGACCTCATGCCCACCCTGCGCGAGCTGACCCAGCAGCGTGAGCGGTGGAGCCGGGGCACCGTGGACGCGCTGCGCCAGCGCGGCTGGACCAAGTTCACCTGGCACTCGATCACGACGATGATCCTGGGCCTGTTCGGCTTCGCCTACATCTTCATCTGGGGTGCGCGCCAACTGCTCGCCGCGGCGCAGTACACCGTGAGCACGCATCCGCTGCTGCTGCTTCTTCTCGCGTTCTGGGTCCTCTACCCCGCGATGCGGGTGAGGAGCCTGGGCTGGAAGGCCATGCTGGTCGAAGCTCTCATCCTTCCTGAGCTCGTCTACACCGTCGTGCGGGCGTACTGGATGGTCTCGTCGATCTTGAAGTCGTACGTCACCCGTGTGTCCGCCTGGAAGTAGCCGCGGACAGGCTCAGGAGCAAACAGCTAAATGAACGTCCTCAGGGGCCTCGGCGCCTGCGCGGTGCTGGCCGGCATCGCGTACACCGTCACCAGGGTGACCCAGGTCAGCGGCGTGGTCATCGGCTACACCGCCATAGCCATCGTCGTCTCTCTCACGGGCTGGGCGCTCTCGCTCAGGCGGCTTCGGCACGACCGCCGGGTGGCGGGCGCGACCAGGCGCCGCAAGCGGTCCGGTGGCGCGCGGAGCATCCTTGCCGGAGCGGCCGTGCTGGCTCTGCTCGGCGGAGCCGGGATCGCCGGCTACCGGTGGTGGACGCAGGAGCAGGATTCCGCGGTCCTCACCGTGCGGTACCGCACGCACGGTGCGGCGGACGGGGGCGCCGCCCAGCCCTGGCTGGAAGTCATCAACACGTCCGGCAGGACGGTGGACCTCGCGGATGTCAGGCTCCGGTACTACTACACCGCGGACGGCGACGCCGAGTACGCGGCCAACTGCACCCGGACGGCCCTCGACTGTTCCCATGTCAGTCTGCGCACGGTGCCCGCGGGGAACACCGGGTCGGCGCGTGACGCCTACCTGGAGGTCGGCTTCACCGGCGCGGCCGGAACGCTGAAGCCGGGCGGGACGACCCGGGCGATCGGGCTCCAGCTCTACCGCGTCGACCACAAGAAGGTCGACCAGTCGGACGACTACTCCTTCGACGCGACGATGACGGTGTACCAGGAGTCCGCGCGGGTCACCGCCTACCTGGACGGGGTCCAGGTGTGGGGCGAGGGGCCGGACGGCGACACCGAAGGCACCGAGGTGAGTGCCGGCTCCGGGGCGGGCACGGCCCGGATACCGGAGGGTGTCCTGTTCGACGACTTCGCCTACACGGGGCCGGACGACAAGGCGCTCGCCGCCCACAACTGGGAGGCACGCGACGGCGAGGGCGGACCGGGCATCAAGGACTCCTGGTCGAAGAAGGCGGTCACCTTCCCCTCCGGCGAGAGCGGTGCCAGCGGGCAGGTCGTGCGTCTGGAGGCCGCCACGGACGGCACCAAGAAGGGCACCGTGCAGTCCGAGTTCCACACCGTGCGACCCGTGTTCCGCGAGGGCACCCTCGCCGCGCGTGTGTACTTCGGCAACACGCCGGTGCGCGGCAAGGACGGCGACCATGTGTCCCCAGCACTCTTCGCCATCTCGCCGGACCACAAGTCGAAGAAGTACAGCGAGCTCGACTTCGAGTACATGCCGAACGGCGGCTGGGGCCGCTACGGCCCGATCCTCGACACCACCAGCTGGCGCAGCAGCGAAGACCTCGACCGGGTCACCGAGCCCCACACCCGGAAGCTCGAGGGCTGGCACATCCTGACGATGACCGCGGTCGACGACAAGGTGACCTACGCCGTGGACGGAAAGAAGCTGTACACGAGCGGTAAGGCCTACTTCCCGCGCGAGTCGATGACCGTCAACTTCAGCAACTGGTTCGTCGACCTCCCCTTCCAGGGCAAGCGGTCCTGGGAGGTGAAGGTCGACTGGGTGTACCTCAAGTCCGGTGCGGCCGTCCCGGCCGACGAGGCGGCCGAGGCCGCGGCCGGTCTCGCCGCGCAGGGAACGCCCTACGTGAACACCTTGCCGAAGAAGGGCTGACCTCGCCCCCGGGGCGTGCCCCCGGCGCGGGCTCAGCCCGCCGTGGCCGCCGCGGAGGCCTGTGTCTGGCCGCGCCGCTGGATCTGCTGGAAGGTGAACGCGCGCAGGTCGTCGCCGAGCGTGAACAGCATCGTGTCCTTCTTGGTGGCGTCCTTGCCGTTGGTCAGGCCGCCGTTGGTGAAGTACACGTACCGGCCGACCGAGTTGGACGTCTGGCGGCAGACCGTGGTGCGGCAGAAGGCGGGCACGCCCGAGCCGGGCAGCGAGACGACGGCGCCCCGCAGCTTGTACTGGCCGGCGGCCTTGGCGGCCTCGGCCTTCGTGTCGAAGACGGCCACGCCGACGGTCACCGCGGTGTCGCCCTTGGTGTAGGTGGCGCGGATCATCTGCGTGCAGTCGTTCTTCTTCAGCACGCCGGCCAGGGCGCCCTGCGCGGCCGAGGAGCAGTCCTTGGTGTGGGTCGAGGCGCCCTTCTTGTAGACGTTGCCGCCCATCGTCAGGGTCTTGCCCGGGTAGAGGGTGTCCTCGTTCAGCGGCGCCCGGTCCTTGTCGGCGCTGTTGATGAAGTCGTTGGGGTCGAGCGGGGGCGGCGGGGTCGTCGCCTCGAAGGACGGGCCCGGCGTCTTGCCCTCGCTGGGGATGTCGGCGGTGCTCGGCAGCTGCTCGGCCGGCTTGTTCCCCGCCTCGTTGTCCTTGTTCGCCGAGACGATGCCCCAGGCGACGAGGGAGCCGACCGCGAGGGTCGCCGCGACGGCGCCGCCGATCATCATCCAGCGGCGTTTGCGTGCGCGGGCCTCGGATGCCTCGGCGAGGGCTGCCCAGTCCGGGGTGGATCCGTTGTCTTCGGGGCCCCACGGGGCTCCCCCTTGCCCGAAACTCATGCGGCGCATCTTACGGGGAGCGGCCGCGGGGGAGTTCCCCGCGCCAAGGCCCGGCCTGACTTACCGTTAGCCGCATGGATCAGGGTAAATCACCCGTTTTGCACTGGCTGTTGCTGCCCGCGTCCCGGCTCGGGTGGGCCGTGCTCGGGGTGGTGCTCGTCGCCGTTCCCCTGCACGCCTCCCTGCGCGGTGTCACCGGGGGGATGGACAACGGGATCGTCGTCCAGGCCGCACGGGTGTGGCTCGACGGCGGGTCGCCGTACGCGGACCCGCACTTCCTGTACTTCCCGAGCGCCGTGCTCGCCGCCGTGCCGCAGGCGCTGCTGCCGGCCGGCGTGCTGCGCGCGAGCGTCCCGGCGCTGGTGACCGCCGGGCTCGTCGCCGGGTGGGCGGCGGCGCTGCGGCTGCACGGGGTGCCGTGGCGGAGCCGCTTCGCCATGGGCGGCCTCACGGCGCTCGCGCTCGGCTTCGCACCCTTCGCCCACCTCGTCACCCTCGGCAACTGGACCGTGACCGCCGCCGTCGCGCTGCCCTGCGCCCTGCTGCTCGCCGCCCGGGAGCGCTGGGTCGCGGCCGGGCTCGTGCTCGGCGCCGCCCTGGCCCTGAAGCCGCTGCTCGCCCCGGTCGCTCTCCTCTTCGTCCTGGCGCGGCGCTGGAAGGGGCTCGCGGCGATGGTCCTGGTCCCCGTCGCCGCCTCGCTGGCCGCCGCCCTGGCCATGCCGGACCCGGCGGGCTTCGTCACCCGCACCCTGCCCTTCCTGCTGCGCGGCGACGACGGCTTCGTACGGCTCTACGAGGCCTCGCCCGGGGCCGTGCTCGCCCGGCTCGGGCTGCCGGTGCCCCTGGCGAGCGGGATCGCGCTGGCGGCGGCCGCCGCCGGGATGTGGTGCGCGGCGCGGCGGTGGGGGAGGGGCGACCGGACGCCGGCCCGGCTCTCCGAGACCGCGACGCTGCTGATGCTGTCCGCGTTCCTGGTCTCCCGGCCCTCGTACGACCACTACCTGCTGGTCGCCGTGCCGCTCCTGGTCGCCGGGGCGACGGCGGCGGGCGCCGTGGCGGGCGGCCCCTGGTTCTGGACGGTGCTGCTGCCGCAGGTGCCGGGGCTCGCCCGGCCGTGGCTGGACGCGGAGACGCGCAGGGCGTTCCTGGACTGCGCGACCCTGTGCGGGCTGGTCCTGGTCGCCGGGCTCCGTGCTGCCCGCCGCGCCCCGGCCGCCCTGGAGTCTTCCGGCAAGGCGGGACCGCCCACGGTCCCCGGTTCCCGGGACGGCCTCGTTTTGACCCGTCCGGGGCGGCGCGGGTACTCTGCCTAGTCGTTATGTGTATCGGCGTGCTCATTCTCATGTGAGAGGCCGTACACGGGTTCCCTGGAGCAGTTACCAGTGGGCGGCATACGGGCGCTGAACCCGGCACTGTCGTCCCCAGCTGCACGATCGCTTCAGTGATGCCATGTTCAGCACCCATCCACTGAAGAAGAAGGCTGCGAAGTGCGTACGTACAGCCCTAAGCCCGGCGATGTGTCCCGCCAGTGGCTCGTCATTGACGCGCAGGACGTCGTCCTGGGCCGTCTGGCCACCACTGCTGCGACTCTCCTCCGCGGCAAGCACAAGCCGACCTATGCCCCGCACATGGACATGGGCGACTTCGTTGTGATCATCAACGCCGACAAGGTTCACCTGTCGGGCAACAAGAAGACCCAGAAGATGGCGTACCGCCACTCCGGCTACCCGGGTGGTCTGCGTTCCGTGCGCTACGACGAGCTCCTCGAGAAGAACCCCGAGAAGGCCGTCGAGAAGGCCATCAAGGGCATGCTCCCGAAGAACACGCTCGGCCGTCAGATGCTCTCGAAGCTGAAGGTCTACTCGGGCGACCAGCACCCCCACGCTGCCCAGCAGCCGGTGCCGTTCGAGATCACCCAGGTCGCGCAGTAGTTCCGGCCACACCCCCAAAGACAGAAAAGAATCTGAGGAGAATCGTGGCCGAGACCACTGCCGAGACGCCGGTCGAAGAGACCGAGATCGTCGACGTCGAGAGCTACACCACCGAGTCGGACGCGCCCGTCGAGGGCGAGTACACCTCGGAGTCCAACCCGGCCCGCTTCGGTGACCCGCAGCCGGCCGCCGGCCTGGGCCGCCGCAAGAACGCCATCGCGCGCGTTCGCATCGTGCCCGGCACCGGCAAGTGGAAGGTCAACGGGCGCACGCTCGAGGACTACTTCCCGAACAAGGTCCACCAGCAGGAAGTCAACGAGCCCTTCAAGGTGCTCGAGCTCGACGGCCGCTACGACGTCATCGCCCGCATCTCGGGTGGCGGCGTCTCCGGTCAGGCCGGCGCCCTGCGCCTCGGCGTGGCCCGCGCGCTGAACGAGGCCGACGTGGAGAACAACCGCGGCGCCCTCAAGAAGGCCGGCTACCTCCGCCGCGACGACCGTGCGGTCGAGCGCAAGAAGGCCGGTCTCAAGAAGGCCCGCAAGGCCCCGCAGTACAGCAAGCGCTAAATCTCGCTGCCTGCTTGTTTTTCCCGTTCGCCCCGGCGGGCCCCTACCTGGCGCCGGGGGGGTCGGGGTTTTGTCGGCGAAGTTGTGTGGGGCCCCCAGTGGGTCGAATCATGGGCACC
>NZ_JBHYTK010000063.1:35174-42043 GCF_042749255.1 Streptomyces sp. NPDC059524
GGTGGAATCGGTCGAGTCTGCGCTGCCGACGCTGCTGTCGCGGGGGGGGGGCATAGCGGGGGGGGGCCCCCCGGGAAAGCCCCCCCCCCGCGCGGCGCCCGCCGCGGGCCGGGGAGACCCGGCCCCCCCCGCCGGCCCCCCGGGGGCGTTCGGCTTATGGACGACGAAGTTGTGGAGGACACCAAGTGGGACGACTCTTCGGCACGGACGGCGTGCGCGGTGTCGCCAACGCGGATCTGACGGCCGAGCTGGCGCTCGGCCTGTCGGTCGCCGCCGCGCACGTGCTCGGCGAGGCGGGCTCGTTCGAGGGACACCGTCCGGTCGCGGTCGTCGGCCGTGATCCACGGGCCTCGGGCGAGTTCCTGGAGGCCGCGGTCGTCGCCGGACTGGCCAGCGCGGGCGTCGACGTCCTGCGCGTCGGTGTGCTGCCCACCCCCGCGGTGGCGTACCTCACCGGTGCGCTGGGAGCCGACCTCGGCGTGATGCTCTCCGCGAGCCACAACGCGATGCCGGACAACGGGATCAAGTTCCTCGCCCGCGGCGGCCACAAGCTGGACGACGCCCTCGAGGACCGCATCGAGTCCGTCTACGAGGAGCACCGCACCGGCGCGCCCTGGGACCGGCCCACCGGCGCCGGCGTCGGCCGCGTGAAGTCATACGACGAGGGCCTCGACCAGTACGTCGCCCACCTCGTCGGCGTCCTGCCGAACCGGCTCGAGGGCCTGAAGATCGTCCTCGACGAGGCGCACGGTGCCGCCGCGCGGGTCTCCCCGGAGGCCTTCACCCGGGCCGGCGCGGAGATCGTCACGATCGGCGCCGAGCCGGACGGGCTGAACATCAACGACGGGTGCGGCTCCACGCACCTGGACCTGCTGAAGGCCGCCGTCGTCGAGCACGGCGCCCACTTCGGCATCGCCCACGACGGGGACGCGGACCGCTGCCTGGCCGTGGACCACACCGGCTCCGAGGTCGACGGCGACCAGATCATGGCCGTCCTCGCGATCGCCCTGCGCGAGCGCGGTGTGCTGCGCCAGGACACGCTGGTCGCGACCGTCATGTCCAACCTCGGGCTGAAGCTGGCGATGGAGCGCGAGGGCATCACGCTCGTGCAGACCGCCGTCGGCGACCGGTACGTGCTGGAGAACATGAAGGAGCACGGGTTCGCGCTCGGCGGCGAGCAGTCCGGGCACGTCATCGCGCTCGACCACGCGACGACGGGTGACGGGACGCTGACCGGGCTGCTGCTCGCCGCGCGGGTCGCGCAGACCGGCCGCAGCCTCCAGGAGCTCGCCTCCGTCATGGAGCGGCTGCCGCAGGTGCTCATCAACGTGCCGGACGTGGACAAGTCCCGGGTCGGTACGTCGGTGCCGCTGGCTTCGGCCGTCGCTGACGCGGAGGCCGAGCTCGGGAGCACCGGGCGGGTGCTGCTTCGGCCCTCGGGGACGGAGCCGCTGGTTCGGGTCATGGTCGAGGCCGCTGACATCGAGCAGGCTCGGTCTGTGGCCGGGCGGTTGGCCGACGCGGTCAAGTCGGCGCTCGGCTAGGCGTCTGCCTGGTTCGGTGTCCGGCCGGGTGACACCCGGTGGGGCTTCTCGCGCAGTTCCCCGCGCCCCTGAGATGCGTACTTCGTGCGCCATCTCAGGGGCGCTCCTCCTCAGGCCGTCTTGCGTTTCCTGGCCCAGAAGAGCTTCTGGACGAGCAGGGTCGTGGTGCCGGCCAGGATGATGCCCAGGAGGTTCAGGAGGAGTTGTTCCGTGGAGCCCCAGGTCTGGTCGACGTCGCGGTAGCCGAGGGCCACCGCGGCGTTCGCCGCCGCCGGGACCGTCGTCACGGAGATCGCCACGCCGACCATCGCGCCCGACTTCGTCGAGGTGAGGGAGAGGACTCCGGCCGCGCCCGCGAGAACCGCCACCACGAACGAGAACCAGTCGGGGGCGTAGACGAAGCCCGTGTTGGGGCGCTTCGCCTCCAACTGGGCCTCGCTGAAGAGGTTCACGGCGTCCATGAAGTGGGCGAAGCCGACCGTCACCGTCATCGCCACCGCGAAGCCCACGAGCAGCGCGGTCAGGGAGCGCAGGGCCAGCCGCGGGGCGCGCTGGACCAGGGCCGTGCAGATGCCTGCGAGCGGGCCGAACTCCGGGCCGACCGCCATCGCGCCCACGATCAGGATCGCGTTGTCGAGGACGACGCCGCACGCCGCGATCATCGTGGCGATGGTGAGGAACGCCAGGTAGGTCCAGCTGAGCGTGGACTCCTCGTGCGTGGCGTCCGTCAGATGGGCCCAGAGCACCGCGTCGGCGCCCTCGCCCGGGGCGTCGTCCTCGGCCCGGTCGGCGCGCTCCGACAGGGACAGGTCGATGTTCTCGACGGCGATCGAGCCGTCCGTCTCGATGCCCAGGCCGCTGAGCCCGACGAGGAGTTCGTCGCAGGCCTCACGGGCGACGTCGCACATGACGACGTCGCCCGACGGGTCGCGGGCCGCGCCCGGGAGCACCACGAGGTGTGTGGTGCCGACGGTTCCCTCGATGAGACGCACCGCGTCGTCCGTCGTCCGGGCGGGCGTGATCAGGCGCAGATGCAGCATGCGCGTACGGTAGCCGCCGTTCAGAGTTTGCGGAGCCGCAGGCGCTGCACCTTGTGATCGGACCCCTTGCGGATGACGAGACCGGCGCGGCCGCGGGTGGGGGCCACGTTCTCCAGCAGGTTGGGCTTGTTGACGGTGCGCCAGGTCGTGCGCGCGTAGTCGAGCGCCTCCTCCTCCGACACCTGCGTGTACTTGCGGAAGTACGAGGACGGGTCCTGGAAGGCCGTCGCGCGCAGCTTCAGGAAGCGGTTCAGGTACCAGCGCTCGATGTCCTCGGCCTTCGCGTCCACGTACACGCTGAAGTCGAAGTAGTCGGCGAGGCCGACGCGGGTGCGGCCGTCCTTGCCGGGCAGGGCGGGCTGCAGCACGTTGATGCCCTCGACGATGAGGATGTCGGGGCGGCGCACCGTCAGCTGCTGGCCGGGCACGATGTCGTAGATGAGGTGGGAGTAGACGGGGGCGGTGACCTCGTCCTTGCCCGCCTTGATGTCGGCGACGAACCGGGTCAGGGCGCGGCGGTCGTAGGACTCCGGGAAGCCCTTCCTGGCCATCAGACCGCGGGCCTCCAGCTCCTTGGTGGGCAGCAGGAAGCCGTCGGTGGTGACGCGCTCCACGCGCGGGTGCTCCGGCCAGCGCGAGAGCAGGGCCTGGAGCAGGCGGGCCACGGTGGACTTGCCGACGGCGACCGAGCCGGCGACCCCTATGACGAAGGGGGTGCCGGACTGGGTGCCCTTCTCGCCGAGGAACGTGTTGAGCGCGCCGCGCAGGCCGTCGGTGGCGCCCACGTAGAGGTTCAGCAGCCGGGAGAGCGGCAGGTAGATGTCGCGGACCTCGTCGAGGTCGATCACGTCGCCGAGGCCGCGCAACCGTTCCAGCTCCTCGGCGGTCAGAGGCAGCGGCGTCTTGTCGCGCAGGGCGCTCCATTCACTGCGGGTGAGGTCGACGTAGGGAGTCGCCTCCGGCCGTTGCCGGTGGGCGCTCCGGGAAGTCGCGGATCGTGGAGCCAGAGGCTCGGAGACCGGAGAGATCACAGTTCATTGTTACGGCTGTGTGGCGTGATCGGAGGGTGGGCTCCGTCACGCTCGGTCGCTCCCGGACATGTCACAGGTTCTCAACAGGTATGGACCTGTTGTGCAACCGACGGGTACGTTTCCGACACCTGTACGGGCCATCTACGCCGTACAGGGAGGGAGGGGAGCCCGATGAGTGTGTTTCGCATGCCCGGATTCGGACGAAGGAAGAGATCCGCCCGCGCCCGGCGCGGGAGGACAACGGGGGAGGTGGGGAAGACGGCCAGAACGGCATGGGCCGGTCAGGTGCTCAGTGACCTGGCGCAGGAGCTGCCCGACGAGGACATCGGCGAGGACCTGGACGACACTCTGGACTTCTACCGCAGGGGGAGCAAGCCGCCCGGCGAGGAGGACGAGTACCTCGACCTCGTGGAGGACGCGCGCGACCGGCTGGAGGGCGGGTACTGAACCTGAGAGCGGGTCAGCCCTAGGCTGCGCCCTATGTGCGGAATCGTGGGATACGTAGGGTCGCAGTCGGCGCTGGACGTGGTCCTGGCCGGGCTGAAGAGGCTGGAGTACCGGGGGTACGACTCCGCCGGTGTGGCCGTGCTCGCCGACGGGTCGCTCGCCGCGGCCAAGAAGGCGGGCAAGCTGGCCAACCTGGAGAAGGAACTGGTGGACCGGCCGCTGCCGGCCGGTGCCACCGGGATCGGACACACCCGGTGGGCCACCCACGGCGGCCCGACCGACACCAACGCGCACCCGCACCTCGACAACGCGGGCCGGGTCGCCGTCGTCCACAACGGGATCATCGAGAACTTCGCCGCGCTGCGCGAGGAGCTCGCCGGGCGTGGGCACGTGCTGGCCTCCGAGACCGACACCGAGGTCGTGTCCCACCTGCTCGCCGAGGAGTACTCGGCGAGCGGGGACCTCGCGGAGGCGATGCGGCTCGTGTGCCGGCGCCTCGAAGGCGCGTTCACGCTGGTCGCGGCGCACGCGGACGAGCCCGACGTGGTCGTCGGCGCGCGCCGGAACTCGCCGCTCGTCGTCGGGGTCGGGGAGGGCGAGGCGTTCCTCGCCTCGGACGTCTCCGCGTTCATCGCGCACACCCGCTCCGCGATCGAGCTCGGCCAGGACCAGGTCGTCGAGCTGCGCCGCGACGGGGTGACCGTGACCGACTTCGACGGGCGGCCCGCCGACGTGCGGCACTACCACGTCGACTGGGACGCCTCCGCCGCCGAGAAGGGCGGCTACGACTACTTCATGCTCAAGGAGATCGCCGAGCAGCCGAAGGCCGTCGCGGACACGCTGCTCGGGCGGATCGGCGCCGAGGGGCAGCTCACCCTGGACGAGCTGCGGATCCCGCCGCAGGTGCTGCGGATGGTCGACAAGGTCGTCATCGTGGCGTGCGGGACCGCCTTCCACGCCGGGCTCATCGCCAAGTACGCCATCGAGCACTGGACCCGGATCCCGTGCGAGGTCGAGCTGGCCAGCGAGTTCCGCTACCGGGACCCGATCCTCGACGCCCGCTCGCTCGTCATCGCGATCTCCCAGTCCGGCGAGACGATGGACACGCTGATGGCGCTGCGGCACGCGCGCGAGCAGGGCGCGACGGTGCTGGCCATCTGCAACACCAACGGGTCGACGATCCCGCGCGAGTCCGACGCCGTGCTCTACACGCACGCCGGCCCCGAGGTCGCCGTGGCGTCCACGAAGGCCTTCCTCACCCAGCTCGTCGCCTGCTATCTGGTGGCGCTGTACCTGGGCCAGGTGCGGGGCACCAAGTGGGCCGACGAGATCCTCGCCGTCGTACGGGACCTCGCGCGGATCGGCGAGGAGGTCGAACGGGTCCTGGAGACGATGGAGCCCGTACGGGAGCTGGCGCGGTCGCTCGCCGCGCACGACACCGTGCTGTTCCTGGGCCGGCACGTCGGCTACCCGGTCGCGCTGGAGGGCGCGCTCAAGCTCAAGGAGCTCGCGTACATGCACGCGGAGGGCTTCGCGGCGGGCGAGCTCAAGCACGGGCCGATCGCGCTGATCGAGCCCGGCCTCCCGGTGGTCGTGGTCGTCCCGTCCCCGCGCGGACGCTCCGTCCTCCACGACAAGATCGTCTCCAACATCCAGGAGATCCGGGCCCGCGGCGCCCTGACCATCGTGATCGCGGAGGAGGGCGACGAGGCCGTCGTCCCGTACGCCGACCACCTTGTCCGCGTCCCGGCGACGCCGACCCTGCTCCAGCCGCTGGTCGCGACCGTGCCGCTCCAGGTGTTCGCCTGCGAGCTGGCGACGGCCCGCGGCAACGAGGTCGACCAGCCGCGCAACCTGGCGAAGTCGGTGACCGTGGAATGACGGACCAGGGGGAACGGCTGCGCGCGCTGGCCCTCGGCCTCCCGGAGACCGAGGAGGGCACGCACTTCGGCATGGCGGCCTACTCCGTACGGGGCAAGGGCTTCGCGTCGCTGACCAAGGACGGGCGGCGCGTGCAGCTGCACCTGTCACCTGAGGAGACCGAGGCGGCGCTCGCCGCGCACCCGGGTGGGGAACGGCTGGAGCGGGCCGGGCGGACGATCGGGTTCCGGGTGCCGCTGGAGGAACTCGACGACGCGGCGCTCGACCGGCTCGTGCGGGCGTCGTGGCGCGGCCGGGGCGGATCCGACGACCCTCCCTCGGATCTGCCCGCCGGGATCGGGCGCCCGGCGACGCGGGCGCTGCACGGTGCGGGGCTGCGGACGCTCGCGGAGGTCGCCGGGCTCACGGAGGCCGAGCTGTCGGCGCTGCACGGCGTCGGCCCCAAGGCCGTACGGATCCTGACGGAGGCTCTGGAGGGGCGCGGCCTGGGGTTCCACCGGCCGTAGGGTGCTCGGCATGAGCATCATCGGGGTCGGAATCGACGTGGCCGAGATCGAGCGGTTCGCGGCGTCGCTGGAGCGGACGCCGGGGCTGGCCGGGCGCTTGTTCCTGCCGGACGAGCTGCTGCTGCCCAGTGGGGAGCGGCGCGGGGTGGCCTCCCTGGCCGCGCGGTTCGCGGCCAAGGAGGCGATCGCCAAGGCGCTCGGGGCGCCGGCCGGGCTGCACTGGACCGACGCGGAGGTCTGGGTCGAGCCCAGTGGGCAGCCGCGGATGCGGGTGACCGGGACGGTGGCGGCGCGTGCCTCGGAGCTCGGAGTGCGGTCCTTTCATGTGTCGCTGAGCCATGACGCGGGGGTGGCGTCGGCGGTGGTGGTGGCCGAAGGCTGAGGGGGCGCTGCCGCTGCTGGGGGGGGGGGCGGGTCCGA
>NZ_JBHYTK010000064.1:0-40001 GCF_042749255.1 Streptomyces sp. NPDC059524
GCCTCCGGGGGCGCCGCTTATGTGTATCGAACGGTGAACTCACAGGCACGTACGGCACAATGACCCTGCCCGCAAGCCCTCTGACCGACGGATCGGCGTGATGAGCCAGACGACACCCGCACGAGACAGCCTCTCCGACGACACCGTGGACGGAGGCCGGTCCAGGACCGTCGGCGGCAGCCGGGGATTCGGACTGCTCCTGGTGATCACCGGAGCGGCGGGACTGCTCGCCGCGTGGATCATCACCCTCGACAAGTTCAAGCTGCTCGAGGACCCGAACTTCACGCCGGGCTGCTCGATCAACCCGGTCATCTCCTGCGGCAGCATCATGAAGAGCGACCAGGCCTCGGTCTTCGGCTTCCCGAACCCGATGCTCGGCCTCGCCGCCTACGCGATCGTGATCTGCGTCGGCATGAGCCTGCTGGCCCGCGCCTCGTTCCCGCGCTGGTACTGGCTGACGTTCAACGCGGGCTGCCTGTTCGGCGTCGGCTTCGTCAGCTGGCTGCAGTTCGAGTCCCTGTACCGGATCAACGCCCTGTGCCTGTGGTGCTGCCTGGCCTGGGTCGCCACCATCCTCATGTTCTGGTACGTCACGTCGTCGAACGTGCGCAACGGCTTCCTGCCCGCGCCGGGCTGGCTCAAGACGTTCTTCGAGGACTTCACCTGGGCCCTGCCGGTCGTGCACATCGGCATCGTCGCCGTGCTCATCTTCACGCGCTGGGGCGACAAGCTCTGGGCCTGAGGCCCCGCCGCCGTCCGCCGCGACCGGGGCCGGCGGCGTTGTCAGTGGGCTGACGTAGGGTTTTCGTCGTGGAGCCCGACCTGTTCACCGCCGCAGCCGAAGACCGCCAGGAGAAGGACCCGTCCGCGAGTCCGCTGGCGGTCCGGATGCGCCCGCGCACCCTCGACGAAGTCGTCGGCCAGCAGCACCTGTTGAAGCAGGGATCGCCGCTGCGCCGCCTGGTCGGCGAGGGCGGCGGCGGCCCCGCGGGCGCCTCGTCCGTGATCCTGTGGGGCCCGCCCGGCATCGGCAAGACGACGCTGGCCTACGTGGTCTCCAAGGCGACGAACAAGCGGTTCGTGGAGCTGTCCGCGATCACCGCCGGCGTCAAGGAGGTCCGGGCCGTCATCGAGGGCGCCCGCCGCGCCATGGGCGGCCACGGCAAGGAGACCGTCCTCTTCCTCGACGAGATCCACCGCTTCAGCAAGGCCCAGCAGGACTCCCTGCTCCCCGCGGTGGAGAACCGCTGGGTGACCCTGATCGCGGCCACGACCGAGAACCCGTACTTCTCGGTGATCTCCCCGCTCCTGTCCCGCTCGCTCCTGCTCACCCTGGAGCCGCTCACCGACGACGACCTCCGCGGGCTGCTCAAGCGGGCACTGACCGAGGAGCGCGGGCTCGACGGCGCGGTCACCCTGGCCGACGACGCCGAGGAGCACCTGCTCCGGGTGGCCGGCGGCGACGCCCGGCGCGCGCTCACCGCCCTGGAGGCCGCGGCCGGCGCCGCCCTCGCCAAGGGCGAGGACACCATCACCCTGGAGAGCGTCGAGGAGACGGTCAACCGGGCGGCGGTGAAGTACGACCGCGACGGAGACCAGCACTACGACGTCGCCAGCGCCCTCATCAAGTCCATCCGCGGCTCGGACGTGGACGCGGCCCTGCACTACCTGGCCCGCATGATCGAGGCCGGCGAGGACCCCCGCTTCATCGCCAGACGCCTGATGATCTCCGCCAGCGAGGACATCGGCCTCGCCGACCCGACGGCCCTGCCCACCGCGGTCGCCGCCGCCCAGGCCGTCGCCATGATCGGCTTCCCCGAGGCCGCCCTCACCCTGAGCCACGCCACGATCGCCCTCGCGCTGGCCCCGAAGTCCAACGCGGCGACGACCGCGATCGGCGCCGCCATGGAGGACGTCCGCAAGGGCCTGGCAGGACCCGTCCCGGCGCACCTGCGCGACGGGCACTACAAGGGCGCCGCCAAGCTCGGCCACGCGCAGGGCTACGTTTACCCGCACGACGTCCCCGGTGGCATCGCGGCGCAGCAGTACGCGCCGGACGCGATCGCGGGCCGCCGCTACTACGAGCCGACCCGCTACGGAGCGGAGGCGCGGTACGCGGACGTCGTGGAGCGGGTCAGAGAGCGGCTGCGCGGGGACGCCAAGGGCTGAAGGGCCCAGGACGTAGGCCCCGGAGCCCGGGCGCCGGGGCCGTGGCGTCCCGCCCCGGAGAGATCCGGTAGACTTCCGCGCAGTGCTGTGTTCCGTGCCCGGTGTCCCGAAAGGGAGACGGGGCGTCACCAGAGCGGAACATCCAGCCGGATCCCCCGAACCGCGAGGCACAGGGGATCCAGGAGCGTCGCGCACCTTCGAAGGTGTCGCGGGCAGCCCACCACCTCCCCGGATCTCCGGAACAGGTCGGTGGGCCACTCGCGTGCTGCACGTACGTGCCCAGCTCCGGGAGCGGCTGCCCACTGGTCCTCAGGGACACCGTGGGTTTCCCGGGCTGCGGATGCGACCTCCCAAAACCCTGGTGAAGCCGTATTCGCATCAGAAACACGAGGTGTTTGGTTCATGGCGAACCAGTCCCGCCCCAAGGTCAAGAAGTCGCGTGCCCTCGGCATCGCGCTGACCCCGAAGGCCGTCAAGTACTTCGAGGCCCGCCCCTACCCGCCGGGCGAGCACGGCCGCGGCCGCAAGCAGAACTCGGACTACAAGGTCCGTCTGATGGAGAAGCAGCGCCTGCGCGCTCAGTACGACATCAGCGAGAAGCAGCTCGCCCGCGCCTACGACCGCGCCAAGAAGGTCGAGGGCAAGACGGGTGAGGCGCTCGTCGTCGAGCTCGAGCGTCGTCTGGACGCCCTGGTTCTCCGTTCGGGCATCGCCCGCACGATCTACCAGGCCCGTCAGATGGTCGTCCACGGCCACATCGAGGTCAACGGTGGCAAGGTCGACAAGCCGTCGTTCCGTGTCCGTCCCGACGACGTCGTGATGGTCCGCGAGCGCAGCCGCAACAAGCCGCTGTTCCAGGTCGCGCGTGAGGGTGGCTTCGCCCCCGAGGGTGAGACCCCGCGTTACCTCCAGGTCAACCTGAAGGCCCTGGCCTTCCGCCTGGACCGTGACCCGAACCGCAAGGAGATCCCCGTGATCTGCGACGAGCAGCTCGTCGTCGAGTACTACGCCCGCTGATCTCCCTCACCGGAGTCTCCTTCACCGGAGAGCGGACGTAGTACCACCTGCGTTTCAGCCCGTCGTCTCCCCGCCGTTCGCGGTGGGGGAGGCGGCGGGTTCGCGCGTTCCCGGGCCGTTCTCCGTGCTGCGGGCGGGCCGAGGCGCCGGCACCGTCGTCCACTGCCGCTCGCCCCGTGCCAGTACCCGAGCCACCACCTCGTCCGCGCCGAGCCGCTCGCCCGCGCGTGCCAGCTCGTCGAAGCGCGCGTCACCGAGCGACGCCCGCGCCCGCGCCGCGCACCACTCGTGCGGCCCGTTGAACTGCGCGGAGCCGAACAGCGGCAGCCCCACCGACGGCCAGATGCGCCCCGCCGCCCCCTGGAGCACCGCGCCCTCGGCCGCGTCGCCCTCCGCCACCGTCACCAGGGCGAGCAGCTCCACGGTGAGCACCAGGCCCAGCAGATCGTGGAACTCGTGGTCGATGACCAGGCTCTCCACCAGCAGCTCCCGCGCCTTCGGCAGATCACCCGCGTTCCACGCCGCGAACGCCAGGACGTACAGCGCGTACGCCAGCGTCCAGCGCTCCCCGTGGTCCGCGCAGATGTCCCGCACGTCCTCGCACAGCTCCACGGCCTGCGGCAGATCCCCCTGGAACGCCACCGCCATCGCCAGCTCGACCTGCCCCATCAGCACATTGCTGTTCAGCTCGCCGATCTCGCGGTACCGGTGCAGCGCCGCCCGCAGCAGCCGCTCCGCGCGCGGCAGGTCGTCGGTGACCAGGGCCAGGCAGCCCGTCCGGTGCACCGCGTACGCGAGCGCCGTCGCGTTGCCCGCGCACTCCGCCTCCTCGCGGCACTCCTCCAGCGCGGCCAGCGCCGCCACCACGTCGCCCTGCAGCACGGCCACGTACCCGAGCACCCACAGCGCCTTGAGCCGGGCGTCCCGGTACTCGTCCGGGTCCGCCTCGTCCTCGCCGGGATCGCCGTCCGGGCCGACGCTGCGGTCCAGCCAGTGCCGGCCCTCCGCGAGCCGCCCGCAGCCCGCCCAGTAGAACCACAGCGTGCCCGCCAGGTACCGGCCCAGATGGCCCTCGCCCGGCTCCGAGAGGCAGAACTCCAGGGCCGCCCGCAGATTCGGCAGCTCCGCGTCGATCCGCGCCGCGACCTCGCTCTGCCGCGGCGAGAACCAGTCCAGCTCGCACCAGGTCGCGAGCCCCAGGTACCAGTCCCGGTGCCGGCGCCGCATCCGCCCGGTGTCGCCGAGCGAGTCCAGCCACTCGGCGCCGTACGCGCGGACCGTGTCGAGCAGCCGGTAGCGGACCCCGCCGGGCCCCTCCTCGCGCAGCACCACGGACTGGGCGAGCAGCGCGTCGAGCACGTCGAGGATCTCGTCGTGGCGCAGGCCGTCGCCGCCGCACACGTACTCCGCGGCCTCCAGGTCGAACGGGCCGGAGAACACCGAGAGCCGCGCCCACAGCAGCCGCTCCGGCGCCGTGCACAGCTCATGGCTCCAGCCGATCGTCGTACGCAGCGTCTGGTGCCGGGGCAGCGCGTCCCGCCCGCCGCCGGTCAGCAGTCGGAACCGGTCGTCCAGCCGCTCCAGGAGCTGCGCCGGCGACAGCGCCCGCAGCCGGCCCGCCGCCAGCTCCACCGCGAGCGGCAGACAGTCCAGGCGACGGCACAGCTCCAGGACCTCCGGGTCCGCGCCCGAGCCGAACTCCGGCAGCAGCCCCCGCGCCCGGTCCGCGAACAGCTCCGCAGCGTCCTGCGCGGTGAGCGGGGCCAGCGGGAACAGCCGCTCGCCGGCCAGCGTCAGCGGCCTGCGGCCCACCGCGATCACCCGCAGCCGCGGCGCGGCCCGCAGCAGATCCCGTACGAGCGAGGCGCAGGCGTCGACGACGTGCTCGTAGCCGTCCAGGACGAGGAGCAGGTGCCGCTCCGCGAGGTGGTCGACCAGGACCTGGCGGGGCGGGCGGGTCGTGTGGTCGGTCAGGCCGAGCGCCTGGGCCAGCGCGTGCTCGACCAGCTCGCCGCCGCGCACCGGCGTCAGCTCCACCCTCCACACCCCGTCCCGCCGCAGGTGCGTGGGGGCACGGGCCGCCGCGTGCGCGGCGAACCGGGACTTGCCGACACCGCCCACGCCGGTCACCGTCACCAGGCGCGCCGTCTCCAGATCGCGCAGGAGCGCGGAACGCTCGGCGGCGCGACCGACGAACCGGTTCAGTTCCTGGGGGAGGTTTCCGGGGCGCGGGGGACCGGACGACGGGTCTTCGGGGCCGTCGGGGCACGGAGTGCGTCGCATGGAGAACGGAGCGTACTCATCCGTACGCGGTCCGTACAATCGGTCGAGCTGAAGAGGGGGCCGCGCGAAGGCGGAACTGGGTACGGAGCGCGGGGCCGGGCGCGATAGGCTCGGGGACGACTTTTCGATGTTCAGCGGTTCAGCGATGGCGAATCAGGCAGTGCCGATTCAGGCGGTGTCTGTTCAGGCAGTGTCTATTCAGAAAGTGGTGACAGGTGTCCGGTGGCGAGGTGGCCGGGATCCTGGTGGCCGTCTTCTGGGCGATCCTGGTCTCCTTCCTCGCGGTGGCACTCGTGAGGCTGGCCCAGACGCTCAAGGCGACCACCAAGCTGGTCGCGGACGTGACCGAGCAGGCCGTGCCCCTGCTCGCCGACGCCTCCGCCGCGGTGCGCTCCGCGCAGACCCAGATCGACCGGGTCGACGCGATCGCCTCCGACGTCCAGGAGGTCACGTCGAACGCGTCGGCGCTCTCCTCCACCGTGGCCTCCACCTTCGGCGGCCCGCTGGTCAAGGTGGCAGCCTTCGGGTACGGAGTGCGCCGGGCCATCGGCGGCCGGGGCAAGGACGTGCCCGCCAAGCAGGACCGACGTACCGTGATCGTGGGCCGCACGGTCCCGGCATCGCGCCGCGCCAAGCGGGCCGACCGGAATAAGAGGGACTGACCGAGCGATGTTCCGCCGTACGTTCTGGTTCACCGCGGGCGCAGCCGCCGGCGTGTGGGCCACCACCAAGGTCAACCGCAAGCTGAAGCAGCTCACCCCGGAGAGCCTCGCCGCCCAGGCCGCCAACAAGGCGGTCGAGGCGGGCCACAAGCTCAAGGACTTCGCCCTCGACGTCCGGGACAACATGGCCGAGCGCGAGGCACAGCTCGGGGACGCGCTGGGTCTGGGCGACCCGGTGGACCGCGAACTGCCCGCACAGCGCGGCTTCGCCGTCATCGAGAACACCTTCAGTACGCACACCAAGCAACCCAAGTACCTCGAGAACACCAGGTACTCGATCAACAACCGGAATGAGGACCACTGATGGAGTCGGCTGAAATCCGCCGTCGCTGGCTGAGCTTCTTCGAGGAGCGTGGCCACAAGGTCGTGCCCTCGGCGTCGCTCATCGCGGACGACCCGACTCTGCTGCTCGTGAACGCGGGCATGGTCCCGTTCAAGCCGTACTTCCTCGGCGAGGTCAAGCCGCCCGCCCCGCGCGCCACCTCCGTCCAGAAGTGCGTGCGCACGCCGGACATCGAAGAGGTCGGCAAGACCACCCGCCACGGCACGTTCTTCCAGATGTGCGGCAACTTCTCCTTCGGCGACTACTTCAAGGAAGGCGCCATCAAGTACGCCTGGGAGCTGCTCACCAGCCCCCAGGACAAGGGTGGTTACGGCCTGGAGCCCGAGAAGCTCTGGATCACCGTCTACCTGGACGACGACGAGGCCGAGCGCATCTGGCACGAGGTCGTCGGTGTCCCGAAGGAGCGCATCCAGCGCCTGGGCAAGAAGGACAACTTCTGGTCCATGGGCGTCCCGGGCCCCTGCGGCCCCTGCTCCGAGATCAACTACGACCGCGGCCCCGAGTTCGGCGTCGAGGGCGGCCCGGCCGTCAACGACGAGCGGTACGTGGAGATCTGGAACCTGGTCTTCATGCAGTACGAGCGCGGCGCCGGCATCGGCAAGGAGGACTTCGAGATCCTCGGAGACCTGCCGTCGCAGAACATCGACACGGGCCTCGGCCTCGAGCGCCTCGCGATGATCCTGCAGGGCGTGCAGAACATGTACGAGACGGACACCCTCCGTGTCGTCATCGACAAGGCCACCGAGCTGACCGGTGTCCGCTACGGCGACCGGCACGACTCGGACGTCTCCCTGCGCGTGGTCTCCGACCACATCCGTACGTCCGTGATGCTCATCGGCGACGGCGTCACGCCCGGCAACGAGGGCCGCGGCTACGTGCTGCGCCGCATCATGCGCCGCGCGATCCGCAACATGCGCATCCTGGGCGCGACCGGCCCGGTCGTGCAGGACCTCATCGACGTCGTGATCGACACGATGGGCCTGCAGTACCCGGAGCTGATCACCGACCGCAAGCGCATCGAGACCGTGGCCCTCGCCGAGGAGGCCGCGTTCCTCAAGGCTCTCAAGGGCGGCACGAACATCCTGGACACCGCCGTCGAGGAGACCAAGGCCGCCGGCAAGAGCGTCCTCGCGGGCGACAAGGCGTTCCTGCTCCACGACACCTGGGGCTTCCCGATCGACCTCACCCTCGAGATGGCCGCCGAGCAGGGCCTGTCCGTGGACGAGGACGGCTTCCGCCGCCTGATGAAGGAGCAGCGGGAGCGCGCCAAGGCCGACGCCCAGGCGAAGAAGACCGGCCACGCCGACATGGGCGCGTACCGCGAGATCGCGGACGCCGCCGGTGCCACGGACTTCATCGGCTACTCGTCGACGTCGGGCGAGTCCACGATCGTGGGCCTCCTCGTCAACGGCGTGTCCTCCCCGGCCGCCACCGAGGGCGACGAGGTCGAGGTCGTCCTCGACCGCACCCCCTTCTACGCGGAGGGCGGCGGCCAGATCGGCGACACCGGCCGCATCAAGCTGGACAACGGCGCGGTCGTCGAGATCCGCGACTGCCAGAAGCCGGTCCCGGGCGTCTACGTCCACAAGGGCACCGTCCAGGTCGGCGAGGTCACCGTCGGCGCCACGGCCCAGGCGATCATCGACGTCTCCCGCCGCCGCGCCATCGCCCGCGCCCACTCCGCCACGCACCTGACGCACCAGGCGCTGCGCGACGCGCTCGGCCCGACGGCCGCGCAGGCCGGTTCGGAGAACCAGCCGGGCCGCTTCCGCTTCGACTTCGGTTCGCCCTCCGCCGTGCCCACGGCCGTGATGACGGACGTCGAGCAGAAGATCAACGAGGTCCTCGCGCGCGAGCTCGACGTGCAGGCCGAGGTCATGTCGATCGACGACGCCAAGAAGCAGGGCGCCATCGCCGAGTTCGGCGAGAAGTACGGCGAGCGCGTCCGCGTCGTCACCATCGGCGACTTCTCCAAGGAGCTGTGCGGCGGCACCCACGTGCACAACACGGCCCAGCTCGGCCTGGTGAAGCTGCTCGGCGAGTCCTCCATCGGTTCCGGCGTGCGCCGCATCGAGGCCCTGGTCGGCGTCGACGCGTACAACTTCCTCGCCAAGGAGCACACGGTCGTCGCCCAGCTCCAGGAGCTGGTCAAGGGCCGCTCCGAGGAGCTTCCCGAGAAGATCTCGGCGATGCTCGGCAAGCTGAAGGACGCCGAGAAGGAGATCGAGAAGTTCCGCGCGGAGAAGGTCCTCCAGGCCGCCGCCGGGCTCGCCGACTCCGCCAAGGACGTCCGCGGCATCGCCGTCGTCACCGGCCAGGTCCCGGACGGCACGACCGCCGACGACCTGCGCAAGCTGGTCCTCGACGTGCGCGGCCGCATCCAGGGCGGCCGCCCCGCGGTCGTCGCCCTGTTCACGACGGTCAACGGCAAGCCGCTCACGGTCATCGCGACCAACGACTCCGCCCGCGACCGCGGCCTCAAGGCCGGCGACCTGGTCCGCACGGCCGCCAAGACCCTCGGCGGCGGTGGCGGCGGCAAGCCGGACGTCGCCCAGGGCGGTGGCCAGAACCCGGCCGCGATCGGTGACGCCATCGACGCCGTCGAGCGCCTCGTCGGGGAGACCGCGAACTGATGCGCCGAGGCCGCCGACTGGCGATCGACGTCGGGGACGCCCGGATCGGGGTCGCGTCCTGCGACCCCGACGGGATCCTGGCGACGCCGGTGGAGACCGTGCCGGGACGCGACGTCCCGGCCGCCCACCGACGGCTCCAGGCGATCGTGCAGGAGTACGAACCGATCGAGGTCGTCGTCGGCCTCCCTCGCTCCCTCAAGGGGGGCGAGGGCCCGGCGGCCGTCAAGGTCCGGGGCTTCGCCCAGGAGCTCGCGCGCGGGATCGCCCCGATCCCCGTACGGCTCGTGGACGAGAGGATGACCACAGTGACGGCCAGTCAGGGCCTGCGGGCCAGCGGAGTTAAGTCCAAAAAGGGCCGCTCTGTCATCGATCAGGCGGCCGCCGTCATCATCCTGCAGCAGGCCCTGGAGTCCGAACGGGCGTCAGGTAAAGCTCCGGGCGAGGGCGTCGAAGTGGTCATCTGATCGCGATACGGTAACGTCTCGCGCGACCGGCGGCGTTCGAACAGCTGCCGCACAGCATCAAGAGGCGGATCGGTCGCCCTGCCTGACCGGACAGCGGCACTCCCCGCCTCGCGGCTTGTAGGGGACCGATGACTGAGTATGGCCGGGGCCAAGGCTCCGAACCGTGGCATCCCGCGGACCCGTTGTACGGGGACCAGGGATGGCAGCAGGCCGGGGACGGCCAGTCTGCCTACGGCGGCCAGGGGCAGTACGACCCGCAGCACCAGCCGCAGCAGGCCTACGGCGGTGACTGGGGCACGAACGGCGGTCAGCAGCCCGGATACGGGCAGGACCCCTACGGTCAGCAGCAGTACGGCGGACAGCAGCAGGGCCACGGTCAGGGCCAGGGCGGCTGGGACACGGGTGCCCACGGGCAGATGCCGTACGGCAACGACCCCGCGGACCCGTACGGCACCGGGCAGCAGGCCGCGTACAACGCGGAGGAGCCCGACTACTACAACACCCCCGGTGCCTACCCGCCGCCCGAGCCGCCGGGCCGCCGCCGCGCTCCGGAGGCGAACCCCGAGCCGGCCGAGTGGGACGCGGGCCCCGACCAGGGCGAACACGCGTTCTTCAACGGGGACGACGAGGACGACGACTTCGAGGACGACGGCCGCTCGGGGCGCCGCGGCCGCGGCGGCAAGAAACCGAAGAAACGACGCAGCGGCTGCGCCTGCCTCGTCCTGACCCTGGTCTTCGCGGCCGGCGTCGGCGGCGTCGGGTACTTCGGCTACGAGTTCTACCAGGATCGTTTCGGCTCCTCCCCGGACTACGCGGGCGACGGCAACGGCGAGACGGTCACGGTCGTCATCCCCAAGGGCGCCGGCGGCTATGTCATCGGCCAGAAGCTCAAGGCGGCCGGTGTCGTCCAGAGCGTCGACGCGTTCGTCGCCGCCCAGCAGGCCAACGAGAACGGCACCTCCATCCAGGACGGCGCGTACATCCTGGAGAAGGAGATGTCCGCGTCCAGCGCCGTGGACCTGCTGCTCGACCCGAAGAGCCGGGCCAACCTCACGATCCCCGAGGGCCGGCGCAATTCCTGGGTCTACGCCGAGATCGACAAGAAGCTCCATGTCGACAAGGGCACGACCGCAGCTGTCGCGAAGAAGCAGTACAAGGACCTGGGCCTGCCCGGCTGGGCCGAGGGCCACGCCAAGCTGAAGGACCCGCTGGAAGGGTTCCTCTACCCGTCGAGCTACGCGGCGGCCAAGGGCATGAAGCCCGAGGACGTGCTGAAGCAGATGGTCGAGAGGGCCGACGAGAACTACAAGAGGATCGATCTCGAGGGCAAGGCCAGGAGCCTCAAGCTCGAATCGCCCTGGCAGCTCCTCACCGTCGCCAGCCTCGTGCAGGCCGAGGGCAAGACGCACGACGACTTCCGCAAGATGGCCGAGGTCGTCTACAACCGCCTCAAGCCGACCAACACGGAGACCAACCAGCTCCTCCAGTTCGACTCGACCTTCAACTATCTGAAGGGCCAGAGCGAGATCAACATCGGCGAGTCCGAGATCAACAGCAACATGGACCCGTACAACACGTACACGCGCAAGGGTCTGCCGCCCGGTCCCATCGGGAACCCCGGCGCGGAGGCGCTCGCCGCCTCGCTCAAGCCGACCAAGGACGGCTGGATGTACTTCGTCGCGACGGACGGCATGCACAAGACCGAGTTCGCGAAGACCAACGCCGAATTCGAACGACTCAAGGCGAAGTTCAATGACAGTCAGGGCAACTGAGGTGCCGGGACCCGGCGTGCACAAGGCGGCCGTCCTCGGCTCGCCCATCGCCCACTCGCTCTCGCCGCAGCTGCACAACGCGGCCTACGCGGCCCTGGGCCTGGACGACTGGACGTACGGCCGCTTCGAGGTGGACGAGGCCGCGCTGGCCGCCTTCCTCGAAGGGCTCGGTCCGGAGTGGGCCGGACTGTCGCTGACCATGCCGCTCAAGCGGGCGGTCATCCCGCTGCTCGACGGGATCACCGACACCGCCCGCTCCGTCGAGGCCGTGAACACCGTCGTGTTCCACGCCGACGGGCGGCGGACCGGCGACAACACCGACATCCCCGGGCTCGTCGCCGCGCTGCACGAGCAGGGCGTCGACAAGATCGAGTCCGCCGCGATCCTCGGCGCCGGCGCCACCGCCTCCTCGGCGCTCGCCGCGCTCGCCCGGATCTGCTCGGGCGAGGTCGTCGCGTACGTGCGCAGCGAGCAGCGGGCCGACGAGATGCGCGGCTGGGGCGAGCGGCTCGGAGTCCAGGTGCGCACCGCGGACTGGGCCGAGGCCGAGCGGGCCTTCGCGGCGCCGCTGGTGATCTCCACGACGCCCAAGGGCGGCACGGACCACCTGGCGGGCCTCGTGCCCGAGCGCGTCGGGACGCTCTTCGACGTGGTCTACGACCCGTGGCCGACGCCCCTCGCGGCGGCCTGGCAGCACCGCGGCGGCCCCGTGCTCAGCGGCCTGGATCTCCTCGTCCACCAGGCGGTCTTCCAGTTCGAGCAGTTCACGGGCGACCGCCGGCCGGTGCTCGACGCGATGCGCGAGGCGGGCCTGCGCGCGCTCGGCTGACCTGTGTGATCCCCGATCCGTCTCACGAGCCGTCCGCAAGGCGGACACGGCGCCGGTCGCCCGGTGCGACGTGGGAGGATCGGGGGAGACACGGAGAGCGCGAGCATGAGGAGCACCGTTGAGCAGGTTGCGCTGGCTGACCGCGGGGGAGTCGCACGGCCCCGCACTCGTCGCGACGCTGGAGGGGCTTCCCGCCGGCGTTCCGATCACCACGGAGATGGTGGCGGACCACCTGGCACGGCGGCGGCTCGGGTATGGGCGCGGAGCGCGGATGAAGTTCGAGCGTGACGAGGTCACGTTCCTGGGCGGCGTCCGGCACGGTCTGACGCTGGGTTCCCCGGTCGCGGTCATGGTGGGCAACACCGAGTGGCCGAAGTGGGAGCAGGTCATGTCGGCCGACCCGGTCGACCCCGAGATCCTCGAGAACCTCGCGCGCAACGCCCCGCTGACCCGGCCCCGGCCCGGTCACGCCGACCTGGCGGGCATGCAGAAGTACGGCTTCGACGAGGCCCGGCCGATCCTGGAGCGTGCGTCGGCGCGTGAGACGGCGGCGCGTGTCGCCCTCGGCGCGATCGCGCGGTCGTACCTGAAGGAGACGGCCGGGATCGAGATCGTCTCGCACGTCGTCGAGCTGTGCTCGGTGAAGGCGCCGCAGGGCGTGTACCCGACCCCGGCCGACGTCGAGAAGCTGGACGCGGACCCGCTGCGCTGCCTGGACGCGGACGCGTCGAAGCGGATGGTGGCCGAGGTCGACCAAGCGCACAAGGACGGCGACACCCTCGGCGGTGTGGTCGAGGTCCTCGCCTACGACGTGCCGGTGGGCCTGGGCTCGCACGTGCACTGGGACCGGAAGCTCGACGCCCGGCTCGCCGGTGCGCTCATGGGCATCCAGGCGATCAAGGGCGTGGAGATCGGCGACGGTTTCGAGCTCGCCCGGGTGCCGGGCTCGAAGGCGCACGACGAGATCGTGAACACGCCGGACGGCATCCGCCGGGTGTCCGGGCACGCGGGCGGCACCGAGGGCGGCCTGTCCACGGGCGAGCTGCTGCGGGTACGCGCCGCGATGAAGCCGATCGCGACCGTTCCGCGCGCGCTGCGGACCGTCGACGTGACGACGGGCGAGGCCGCGCAGGCCCACCACCAGCGTTCCGACGTGTCGGCCGTTCCCGCGGCGGGCATCGTCGCGGAGGCGATGGTCGCGCTGGTCCTCGCCGACGCGGTCGCGGAGAAGTTCGGCGGCGACAGCGTGCCCGAGACGCGGCGCAACGTGCGCTCGTACCTCGACAACCTCCAGATCCGGTGACCGGCCCGAAGGTCGTCCTCGTCGGTCCCATGGGCGTCGGCAAGTCCACGGTGGGCGCGCAGCTCGCCGAGCGGCTCGGCTGCGCCTTCCGGGACACCGACGAGGACATCGTCGCCGCGCAGGGCCGGGCGATCGCCGACATCTTCGTCGACGAGGGCGAGACGCACTTCCGCGCCCTGGAGAAGGCCGCCGTCGCGGCGGCGCTCGCGGAGCACGACGGGGTCCTGTCGCTGGGCGGCGGCGCGATCCTGGACGCCGACACCCGCGCCCTCCTCGCCGGTCACGCCGTGGTCTACCTCTCCATGGACGTGGAGGAGGCGGTCCGGCGCACCGGTCTGAACGTGGCCCGGCCGCTCCTCGCGGTCAACCCGCGCAAGCAGTGGCGGGAGTTGATGGAGGCGCGCCGGCACTTGTACACCGAGGTCGCCCGGGTGGTCGTGGCCACCGACGGCCGCACACCCGACGAGGTCACCGAAGAGGTCCTCGACGCACTGGAGTTGAAGCAGGCATGACGGATCAGATCACGCGCGTCCAGATCGCCGGTACGGCCGGAACCGACCCGTACGAGGTGCTGGTGGGCCGTCAGCTCCTGGGCGAGTTGGGCGCGTTGATCGGTGACAAGGCGAAGCGGGTGGCGATCGTGCACCCCGAGGCGCTGGCCGAGACCGGTGACGCGCTGCGCGCCGATCTGGCCGAGCAGGGCTTCGAGGCCATCGCGATCCAGGTGCCGAACGCGGAGGAGGCGAAGACCGCGGAGGTCGCCGCCTACTGCTGGAAGGCGCTGGGCCAGTCGAACTTCACCCGCTCCGACGTGATCGTCGGCGTGGGCGGCGGCGCGACGACGGACCTGGCCGGATTCGTCGCCGCCACCTGGCTGCGCGGGGTCCGCTGGATCGCCGTCCCCACCACCGTCCTGGCGATGGTGGACGCGGCCGTCGGCGGCAAGACGGGCATCAACACCGCCGAGGGCAAGAACCTCGTCGGCTCCTTCCACCCGCCCGCCGGTGTCCTGTGCGACCTGGCGGCGCTGGACTCGCTGCCGGTCAACGACTACGTGTCCGGTCTGGCCGAGATCATCAAGGCCGGTTTCATCGCCGACCCGAAGATCCTCGACCTGATCGAGGAGGACCCGCAGGCCGCCCGCACGCCGGCCGGCCCGCACACGGCCGAGCTGATCGTGCGCTCCATCGAGGTCAAGGCCGAGGTCGTCTCCGGCGACCTCAAGGAGTCCGGCCGGCGCGAGATCCTCAACTACGGCCACACGCTCGCGCACGCCATCGAGAAGAACGAGCGCTACAAGTGGCGCCACGGCGCCGCCGTGTCCGTGGGCATGCTCTTCGCCGCCGAGCTGGGACGCCTCGCCGGCCGTCTCGACGACGCGACCGCCGACCGGCACCGCACGGTCCTCGAGTCCGTGGGCCTGCCCCTGAGCTACCGCTACGACCAGTGGCCCAAGCTCCTGGAGACGATGAAGGTCGACAAGAAGTCCCGCGGCGACCTGCTGCGCTTCATCGTCCTCGACGGCCTCGGCAAGCCCACCGTCCTGGAGGGCCCCGACCCGGCCGTCCTGCTCGCCGCGTACGGCGAAGTGGCCGAATAACGCCGCTCGTTCAGCTTCGGGCACTTTGTGACCGCCCCGGCCGTTCACACAACGTCGGCCGGGGGCGGTACCGTTCGGTAGCGCCCTGTTCGGCGCCCCAGTGACCGTTGTACGAGATGGAGTGGCACCGGATGCAGCACGCAGTGGGGTCCCCGCTGCCACCGCCCCATCGTCCGGGGCACGGGCCGGCCGGCCCGTGGACCCAGGCGCGGCAGGCGCAGCAGCCCCCGGGCGCGCCCGGCTTCACCGGTGCCCCGCACCATCCGCCGGTGCCGCCGCACCCGCAGGCCCCCCAGGGGCCGCACCCCCATCCGCAGGGCCCGCCGCCGGTCGCGGGGCCTCCGCCGCTGCGTGACACCACGGGCCATGTGGCGCTCCCGCCCGGCGGCCCGGTCGCCGTGCCGAGCCCGCCGCCCGCCCAGGCCCCCGCGGATCCCTCCGCCACCACCCTGGCCGTGCTCCTCATAGGCCCCGCCGGCGCGGGCAAGACCAGCGTGGCCAAGTACTGGGCGGAGCGCCGTCGCGTCCCGACCGCCCACATCAGCCTGGACGATGTCCGCGAGTGGGTGCGCTCCGGCTTCGCGGACCCCCAGACGGGGTGGAACGACAACAGTGAGGCGCAGTACCGCCTCGCCCGCCGCACCTGCGGCTTCGCCGCACGCAACTTTCTGGCCAACGGGATCTCCTGCATCCTCGACGACGCGGTCTTCCCCGACCGTCCCGTCGTCGGCCTCGGCGGCTGGAAGCGGCACGTCGGCCCCGGCCTGCTGCCCGTCGTCCTGCTCCCGGGCCTGGAGATCGTCCTGGAGCGCAACGCGCGGCGCAGCGGCAATCGCCGGCTGACCGACGAGGAGGTCGCCCGCATCCACGGCCGCATGGCCGGCTGGTACGGCTCCGGCCTGCCCATCATCGACAACTCGCAGCTGGACGTGCCCGGCACCGCCCAGGTCCTGGACGACGTCCTCGCCCGCGCCATCGCGAGCCCGCCCAAGTGGTGACCCCGGCCCCTGCGCCGGGCTCCGCGCCAGGTCACAGGGGGCTGACGCCCGTCCGGACGCGCTGAACCGGCCGGGCCGCCCACACGCTCGTACGCTCGATCTCATGTCAGAGGTGTACGCGGCCCGTCGGGACCGGCTCCGAGAGCGCGCGACGGCGGGCGGCAGCGCCGCCGCCCTCGTGTCGCGGCCTGCCAATGTCCGATATCTCGCCGGCGCGGCCCCGCGGGGTGCCGTGCTGCTGCTCGGCCGAGAACCCGGCGGCGGTGGCGACGCGCTGCTGTGCGCGAGTCCGCCGAGCGGGCAGATCGCCGAGGGACGTGCCGACGAGAGCCTGAGGGTGCAGGTTCTCGCCGCCCCCGCGGGCGATCCGGCCGTCGCCGCCGCGGACGTCGCGGCCGCGCAGGGCGCCGACTCGCTCGCCGTCGAGGAGCACGACCTGACGGTCTCCCGGCACCGGGCGCTCGCCTCCGTCGCGCCACGGCTCCACCTCACCGATCTCAACCGGGCCGTCGAGCAGTTGCGCTTCGTCAAGGACGAGGAGGAGATCTCCTGTCTGCGGATGGCCGCGGAGATCGCCGACCAGGCGCTCGGCGAACTCCTGGAGTCGATCCTCGTCGGCCGCACCCAGCGGCACCTCGCCCCGGAACAGGAACGACGACTTTTCCCCCCCCGCGCCCACCGTCCCGCCCTACCCCCCCACCGGGGCACCCCGCCCCACACCCGCCCCCGCCGGCCCCCGCCCCCCGCGGTTCCCTGCGTTCTGACCCTGCGTGTTCGTCTCGGTTGCGGGCTCCGGCAGGGCGGCGCAAGGTGGAAGCACTCCCACCACTCAACGTAAAGGAGTGCTCACCATGAGTAAGTCCAAAGCCAAGGCGAAGCAGGTCAAGGGCAAGATGAAGGAGGCCGCCGGACGGGCCATGGACGACCAGGGCATGCGGGCGGAAGGACGCGCCGAGCAGGCCCACGGTCAGATGCAGGAGGCCGCGTCGAAGGTGGCCGACCGGGCGAGGCGGTCCGGCCGCTGAGGCCCACGCATCATGATGGAGGCGCCGCAGCCGCGGCGCCTCCACATGTGTCTCCACACTCCCTCACGGCCGTCCCGTCCGGCCTGTCACCCGGGTGACCCGACGCGCGACGCGTAAACGTCCCGGCCGGCAACAGCGGGCGGATCAGGCCGCATCGGGGAAGCCGTACACGCTGAAGGCCTTCCGGATCACCGGCTGCGCCACATTGCGTACAGGGACGCCGCGCGGAGCGTTTGACCGCGGGGACGACGGGGACCCGGGTGCAGATGAGTGGCGGAACGACGCCACCGGCACCCGTTCTGAGGGTGGGACGCGGGATCCGGAAGGGGATGGAAAGCCGTGGCTGCGCAAGCCAGAGATGCCACGATCGCCGAGCGACCGGAGACGGGCTGGGCCAAGGCGCGGCGGCTCCGCAAGAGCGCGATCCGCACGTGTGTCCGAGCTACGGCGATCACCGAGGGGCCGCCGAAGCGTGGACGGGAGTCGAACATCGTACGGGGCGAGGATTAGCCCGCCGCCCGCCGCCCGGTTCACCTCGCAGCCTCCACGGCAAGCCAGACGGAGGAGCTTGTCATGCTGAATGCCATCGCCGACGTCTTCCGGGCGATCGGTGGCGCCATCGCCACCGTCGTCACTCTGCCCTTCCGCGCCGTCGCCCGCCTCTTCGGCGGCGCGTCCGACACCGCCCACGGCAGGCACTGAGCAGCCCCGGGGTCGGCAGACCCCGGAGTGTGTCCTCTCGGTCGGGGCGAGAGGCAGGACTTCAGGTGCCGAAGACGGTTCCCCTCAGCGGGGGTGTCGGTTCGCCCGCGCCGGTGCGCATGCCGTGCAGCAGTTCGTCGACCGCCGCCAGCGCGGTCTTCCGCGGCTGCCAGCCCAGTACGGCGTGGGCGCGCGAGCAGTCCATGAGCGGCAGGCGCAGCACCGCGTCGAACAGCTGCGGCGACGACGGCACCAGGTGCAGCCCGTAGGCGGCGGCCATCGCCGAGCGGGCCAGCGAACGGGGGAGCCGTACCGTGCGTGCGCCGAACTTGACGCCCAGCACGTGCGCGTCCAGCACCGGATCGGCCGCCAGGTTGAAGGGGCCCCGCGCGGTGCCCAGCGCGGCCGTGACGAAGGCGCGGGCCGCGTCCTCGGTGTGCAGCGTCTGGACGCGGAGACCCGCGATGTCCGGCATCACCGGCAGTAGATCGGGGCGGCCCAGGAACCCCGGAACGAAGCGCCCCGCGAACAGCCTCCGCTGCTCACTCGCCGAGCCCTCCTTGAACATGAACGCCGGCCGCATCCGCACGACCCGGACCTCCCGGTGAGCCAGTTCGAAGGCGTCCAGCGCCCGCTCGAGGTAGGCCTTCTCCCGGCAGTACGCGGCTTCGGGCCAGCCGTGGGTGGGCCACGATTCGTCGACGGCCCGGTCCTGGGGCCCGGGGGAGTAGGCGCCCACGGAGGACGCGTGGACCAGGGCGGGGACGTGGGCCGCCGCCACGGCGTGCAGGACGCGCACGCTCCCGAGCACGTTCGTCCGCCAGGTGAGGGCCGGGTCCCTGGAGGGCTGCATCCGCCACGCCAGATGCACCACGGCGTCGACGCCCTGGAACAGCCGGTCCACCTCGTCGCCCTCGGCCTCGGCGAGGTCGAGGGCGGCCCAGTCCGTCTTCGGCGGTGACTGATCCGGAACGCGGCGGGCGATCCCGAGGATCGAGTCGACGCGTGGGTCCTCGCTCAGCTGCCGCACCACGCTGGTTCCGAGATTGCCGGTCGCCCCCGTGACCGCGATGCGCAGGCCGTCGCCGTTCATGACGTGTCCCCTCGATGGTCGTCCTCTGCGGGTCTTCCTCTGCGGGGTGCCGGGTACCCCGCGGGGAGCGGCCCAGTGCCCCGGCGGCGGTTGCAGGACGCGGTCCGCGGCCGGAGGCTTGATCTGGAGCGTCCGGCCCTCTCACGTCGGGAGGCCGGCTCCTCGACCGGCTGCTTCCCGGAAGGAGCGTGAAGGCCGTGGCCCGCAATCGCCGGCTGATCCTCAGTTCGCCCGCCGAGGTCTGGGGGCTGTTGAGCGACGGCTACCGGTACGGGGAATGGGTGACCGGGACGCAGCGGGTGCTCGGCGCCGACCCGGACTGGCCCGAGGTGGGCGCCGCGCTGAAGGTGCGGGTCGGGGTGGGGCCGCTGACCCTCGAGGACACGAGCACGGTCCGCATCTGCGAGCCGCAGCGCCGCCTCGAGCTGGAGGCGAAGGCCGATCCGTTCGGCGCGGCACGGATCGCCATGCGGCTGATCCCCTGGGGCGAGCACACCCTGTTCGAGCTCGACTGGCATCCGCTGCGCGGCCCCGGCACCCGGATGCACGGCCTCCCGGTGGACTACCTGGTGAAGGTGCGCAACGGCATGATGCTCACCAAGCTGGCCGAGATCGCGGTCCGTGAACACCGGAACCGGACCCCGGCCTGATCCGAAGGCCCTGAGACACGGCCTAGTGCTGCTGCGGCTTCTGCGGCGTCGCCTCGCTCGGGCGGACCACGACGAAGCCCTCGCCCTCCAGCTTCAGCTGGACGGCCTCGCCGGAGCCGCCCCGGATCATCGAGCCGATGGACTGCGAACGGTGCAGCGACGTGCGCAGCTGCGCGGTCCAGCCGACGACCGCGTCCGTGTCGACGAACACCGGCTGCTGCGGCGAGACCGGCAGCACGAGCGGATTGCCCTCGCAGACCAGACCGAGCCGGCCCTGGCCGGTGAACACGCTGTTGAACAGGCCGCCGCCGGTGATGCCCGCGCCCTTCACCGTCTTGATCTCGTAGGAGAGGGTGGAGTCGAAGCACAGGACGTTGCGCCCGTTGACCGTGAAGACGTCGCCGGGCTCGATGTCGATCACGAAGACGTTCTGCGCCTCCTGCGCGAACCAGGCCTCGCCCTGGCCGCGCACCTTCATCAGCGCCAGGCCCTCGCCGGTGACGGCCCGCTTGAGCATGCCGCCGACGCCCTGTCCCTTGCGCTCGAACTGCAGGTTCCCCCGATAGGCGATCATCGCCCCCTGCCGCGCCAGCATCTCGCCGTCGACCACGTACCGGATCGACTTGGCGTTCTCGACGGTCATGCCCGGCGCGACAGCGGGCTGCACCATGAACTCACTCGCGAAAAGATCACCCTTCATGAGGGCATGGTCGCCCGGAGGGATTCCTTCCGACAAGCCTCGTCCCGGAGCGGGCCGATGACGGTCAACCGCCCGTGTACTGGTTCCCGGTGACCGTGACGCGCCGGCCCGCCCCGGTGTCGGTGGACGTGCTGCTCAGGCAGCTCCCGGAGGACGGGTCGGTGACCGTCGGCAGGCCACCGGTATAGGTGACGCCGGCCTCGACGCCCTGCGGCTTGCCGTACGTCACCGTCACCTGCTGCGCGCAACCCGCCGTCAGATACGGCTCGATGAAGCCGGCGTCGGAGGTCCTGAAGCGGCCCGAGGCCACGGGCAGCCGGAAACTCCCGATGTGCGCGACCTGCGCCCCGGTGGCCGTGTTCACCACGTCGCCGGTCATCAGCTGCGTACTGCCGTCGTCACCGGCCCGCTTGAGAACGAGGGTGTACATCGTGCCCTTGGTGTACGGGAAGCGGACCGCGCAGCTCACGCCCGCGCCGCCGTCGGCCCCGTACTGGCAGTTGCTGTCGGTCGTCGTGGCGTTCGCGTTGAACGAACTGAAAATGGCCTGGAGTTGGGACCGCCCGCTGCTGTCCACGGGCTTGGGCTGGAACCCGGCGTACGGGCGCGTGCCGCTCTCCAGCGTCGTGTAGTACGCGAAGTAGAGGCCGGAGGCGTCCGGCGCGGCGTCGACGGACATCGGCAGGCGGAGTTCGGTGACGGGCGCGGGCGCGCCCGACGACCAGCGGACGGTGGGGGTCGAGGCCCAGCTCTGACCGGCGGAGCCCAGGGTGAGCAGTGCGGTGGCGCCCAGGGTGACGAGCACCCGGCGCGTGCGTGGAGTGGGAGGTCTCATGGGCGGCAGGATGTAAGCGGTTGCTATCAACTGGCAAGAGGGTGCGGGGAGTTACTGCTTTTTACTATGGCGGGGCGGAGGTGCGGGCGCCGTGCGGCGTAGTAAACGCTCACTGTGGTGAGGTGTTTGCGAAGCTCCTTTGCGAAGCTTCTTTTCGAAGCTCCTTTGCGAACAAGTCTTCCGGAAGAAGTGTTCTGCTTCTAGGCTCGGGCGCCATGACCGACGACGACGTCACGCTCGACACCCAGGCCCTGCGCGTCCTCGCCCACCCGACGCGGCTCGCCCTGCTCAACCGGCTGCGCCGCGAAGGGCCCGCCACCGCACGGCAGTTGGCCCGCCACTTCGAGCTGGACTCCGGCGCCGCCAGCTACCACCTGCGGCGTCTCGCCGCCGGCGGGCTCATCGAGGAGGACACCGGGCGCGGGACGCGGCGCGACCGCTGGTGGCGCGCCCTGCACCCCGCCTCGCAGCACGACCCGGCGGAGCACGGCGGACCCGACGGGCGCGCCTACACGCAGGCGGTGGCGCTGACCGCCGCCGACACCCTGCGCCGCGCAGCCGGGCAGACCGTGCCCGCCATGCCCGACGCCTGGTTCGCCGTCTCCGCCTTCAGCGACTTCTCCGTCCAGGTCACGCCCCGCGAACTCGCCGCGCTCAAGGACGAGTTGTACGCCGTCGTCGACCGGTACCGACACCGGGAGCCGAGCCCCGGCGCGCAGGCGGCCGTCGTCCAGTTCCAGGCCTTCCCCGCACATCCGGACACGGACCCGGACGCGGGGGCGGACAGGACCCGGGACGCGGGGACGTGACCGCCACCGCGCACGGCACGGCCGTCCACCGGGACCGCGACATCGGGCGCTGGCTCGGCGCGTACACCACCTCGGTCACCGGTGACGTCGTCTACTTCACCGCCCTGACCTGGGCCGTCGCCGAAGCCGCCGGACCGGCCCGCGCCGGGCTCGTGCTCGCGGCCGGCGCCGTGCCGCGCGCGGTCCTGATGCTCGGCGGCGGGGTGCTCGCCGACCGGTTCGGTCCCCGGGGCGTCCTCATCGGCAGTGACCTCGTGCGCTGCCTGACCGTCCTGGCGGCCGCGGCCCTGACGTACGTGCGGGGCCCCGAGCTCGTCCCCCTGTGCGTGCTCGCCGTCTGCTTCGGCGTCGCCGACGCGCTGTTCCTGCCCGCCGTGGGAGCCCTGCCCGCGCGGCTGGCCGGCCGGGACCGGCTCACGCGGGTGCAGGGGCTGCGCTCGCTCGCCGTGCGCCTCGCCAACACCGTCGGCCCGCTCGGCGCCGCCGCCGCGCTGACCGCGGGCGGGGCGTCGGGCGCGTTCGCCGCCGTCGGCGCCCTGTTCGCCGTCTCGCTCGTCCTCCTGGCCGCGCTCCGGGTACGCGGCCCGAGTCGCCCCGCACCGGAACGGACACCGATGCGGGCCCAACTGGCCGACGGGCTGCGGTACTTACGCGCCCGACCTGCGCTCCTGCGCCTCGTCGCCGTCATCGGCCTCGGCGAGATGTGCTTCAGCGGACCCGTCGGCACCGCCCTCGTCCTGCTCACCGGCGAACGCGGCTGGAGCCCCGGCACGCTCTCCCTGCTGCTGGGCGCGTTCAGCGCGGCCGGCGCGGCGGTGGGCATCGCCCTGAGCGCCGTACGAGCCGTGCCCGCACCCCGCGCAGCGCTCGCCGGCTCCCTGCTGCTCACCGCGGTGCTCGTCTCGTCGCTCGGCCTGACCGGGCCGGCCCCCGGCGCCGCCGTCGCCCTGTGCGCCGCGCTCGGCGCCGCGGGCGGGGTCCCCATGGTCCTCGGACATGCCCTGCTCCAACAGGCCACCGACTCCGCCTACCTCGGCCGCGTAGCCTCCGTGACGTCCCTGTGCACGCTCGGCCTCAGCCCCCTCCTGTTCCCGCTCGCCGGGCTGGTCTCCGAGGTGTGGGGCGCCGGAGCGTTCCTCGGCGGGTGCGGCGGGGTGTGCCTGCTGGCGGCGGGCCTGGCCTGCGTCAAGTAGCCACACTCAGCAGTGGCCGCCGTGAGTGGGAGGCGACCGGCCCTGGCCGTCACCGCTCGGTGACGAACTCCGCCATCATCGCCATGTCCTCGTGTTCGAGGTTGTGGCAGTGCAGCAGGAACCGGCCCGCGTAGTCGGTGAAGCGGACCGCCACTTCCACGCCCTGGGCGGGCAGCACGTCGACGGTGTCCTTCCAGCCCGCGTCGAACCTTCCGGGACGGACCGCAGGGCCCACGCCATCGTCGTGACGGACGCGGGCCGGGCGATGTACGACCAGGTCGCGGCGGCGGTCAGCCGCACGGAAGAGCGGCTGACCACGTGCTTCACGCCCGAGGAGCGGGAGTTGTTCCACTCCATGGTCGTGCGTTTCGCCTACGCGCCCGCCGACGAGCCGGCGGACTGAGCCCGCGCCCGGCCGCGGGGGATCAGCCGCGACGCGCGCGCGGGGCGCGCTTCGTCGCCTTCAGAACCACGAACTTCGGGTCGCTCGCCACGAGTTCACTGGCGCCGAACAGGCGGCGCAGCCTCACGTGGTAGCCGAGGTGGCGGTTGCCGACCACCCACAGCTCGCCACCGGGGGCGAGCGCGTCGCGGGCTTGCGCGAACATGCGCAGCGCCGTCGCGTCGGTCGTCGCCTGGTGCGAATGGAACGGCGGATTGTTCAGGACGAGGTCCACGCTGCCCTCGGGCACACCGGCGAGCCCGTCGCCCACCCGGAACTCGGCCGCCCCCGGACGGTCCTTGGCATTCAGCGCGTACGTCGCCTCCGCCGAGGCGCGCGCCTGGTGCGACTCGTCCGTGAACAGCACCTCCGCGTCGGGGTGCGTCAGCGCCGCCGCCGTACCGACCACGCCGTTGCCGCAGCCCAGGTCCACGATGCGGCGGGCGGCCGTGCCCTCCGGAAGGTGCTTCAGGAAGAACCGGGTGCCGATGTCGAGGCGGTCGGCGCAGAACACCCCGGCGTGGTTCTCCACCGTGCGGCCCGCGAGGACCCCGATGTCGCCCGGGAGTTCGTAGCGGTACGGCCACGGGTTCGCGCCCGGCTCCGAGGAGAGGTCCGGCGTCGTGAAGATCAGCCGCGCCTTCTGCTCGGCGAGCGAGGTGCGGGTCGGGCCGATGATCCGCTCGAACAGCTGGAGGGTCGAGGTGTGGATCTCCTTGACCATGCCGGTGCCCACCACGACGGTGCCCGCGTGCAGCGCCGGGCGCAGCCGGTGCAGCTGGTCCTCCAGGAGGGCCAGGCTCTTGGGCACGCGGACGAGCAGCACGTCGATCCGCTGCGGCGGGGTGTCCTGGGTCGTGAGGAGACGGGCGGCGGTGCGGGAGTGGCGGTGCAGGTTCTCCTGCGCGGCGCGCTCGCCCAGGTACGAGTCCGTGATCAGTGCCGGAGCGCAGCCGGGGGCGCCGGTCAGGGCCGTGCCGAGGGCGCCCCAGCGGTCGCCGAGCACGACGACGGAGCCCGACAGGTCGGTGCCGGCGGCGGCGAGGTGCCGGAGCAGGTAGGCGTCGGCGGCGTCCCAGGCGCGGAGGCGGTCGCGGGGGTCCGCGGGGTAGCGCGTGAGGTGCAGGTCGCCCCAGGGGGTGGGCAGTGCGGGGGTGGGCTGATCAGTGCGGTTCATCGTTCGGCAAGGCTAACGGAGGCGCTCCGCTCGGGGGGCCGTGGCTGATCGGGCCGGTGCGCTTCGGCTCCGCCGGGGGTGGGTCGCCGTGGTCCGGCTCGCCATCGTCGTGGCTGGTCGCGCAGTTCCCCGCGCCCCTGGTGGCGGCTGTTCGGGCCGGTGCTGCTTGGGCTCCGCCGTGGGCCGGGCGACGTGGGCCGGTTCGCCATCGTCGTGGCTTGTCGCGCAGTTGCCCGCGTCCCTGGCCGCGGCCCTTCGGGGCGGTGCTTCGGCTCCGCCAGGGGAGCTGGTTGCTCTGTTCTCCGCGCCTCTGGTGGGGGCCGCCGTTTGTCTCCGGCGGGGCTGGCTCTCCTCGGCGCCGGTCCCTCTTGCGATCTGCCCTCGCCCTGCTCCCACCCACCCGCCGCCTCCGGGGGCGCGTCGGCCCGGCGCCTGGCCTTGGGTGGTACTCCGCCCCCGGACTTGCGATCCGGTCGGCCCGCCTTGGGCCTGCGCCCAAGCCCCGGGTACGTACCCGGTCGGCTCGACCCAGCCTTGGGCAGTCTGCCGCCTGGGGCGGCACGGGTGGGCAAGGCGGCACCCCGGTGCCGGGTGCGCGAATCGGTCGGCCCCGGCTACGGCGTCACCGCCGTAGGGGCTGAGCATCGTCCCCGAGTACAGCGCCGTCGTGGCTGGTCGCGCAGTTCCCCGCGCCCCTGAAGGGCACACTCCGTGCGCCCCCCCCAGGGCGGTGGCCTGCCCCGCGTCGGGCCGTCGGGCGCGCCCCGCGACGGAGTCGCTGATGTGGACTCGGCTACATAGCCGCATGCCCCCTGGACGCACTTCGTGCGGTCCAGGGGGCATGCATGGTGTTCGCGTCCCCGCCGGTGAGGCGTCGGGTCAGGACTCCGGGAAGTCGCCCGCGAGGGCCGACGCCATCTTGAGGTGGGGGGCCGCCTCGGCGTCGCGACCCTGGCGCTCGAGCGTGCGGCCCAGCATCAGGCGGGCGTAGTGCTCGACCGGGTCACGCTCGACGATCGTGCGCAGCTCCGTCTCGGCGCGGCGCAGCTGGGCCGAGTGGTAGTAGGAACGGGCCAGCAGGAGGCGCGGTCCGGTCTGCTCCGGGACCTCCTCGACGAGCCCGTCGAGGATCTTCGCCGCGGTCGTGTACTCCTTCGCGTCGAAGAACATCTGCGCACGCTCCCACCGCTCGGCGGCCGATCCGTGCTCGTAGTACTTCTGCTCCACTGTTTCCTCCTTGCCTGACCGCCTCAACCAGGCCCCGGCCGGGCATATTCCCCGGCATGGCAATCATGGACACCTCAGCACCCGACGACCGCGGGCCCGCGTTCCGGCTGGTCCCCGGCAGCCCGCAGTCGCCGGTCGTCCTGCACGTCCCGCACGGCTCTCGCACCGTCCCGCCCCAGGCCAGGGCGGGCCTGCTGCTCGACGACGCGGCGCTGGAGCGGGAGTTGGACCTCATCACCGACGCGCACACGGCGACCCTCGCCGAGCGGGCGGCGGCCGCGACGCCGCCCTCGGCCCCGGCCCCGTGGGTGTTCGTGAACGAACGCTCGCGGCTGGTCGTCGACCCCGAACGCTTCCCCGACGCGCGCGAGGAGATGCGAGCCGTCGGCATGGGCGCCGTCTACACCCGCACGACGCACCGCGCCCCGCTGCGCCCCGAGCCGCCCGCCGACGAGGCCGCGCTCCTGGACACGTACTTCACCCCCTACGCGGAGGCGATGACCCGCGCCGTGGAGGACCGGCTGGCCGCGACCGGCCGCGCCGTGATCGTCGACGTGCACTCCTACCCGAGCCGCGCCCTGCCCTACGAGCTCCACGGCACGGGCCCGCGCCCGCCCGTCTGCCTCGGCACGGACCCCTTCCACACGCCCGCCGCCCTGACCGACCTGGCCCGCAAGGCCTTCGCCCCGCTGGGCGAGAGCGCGCTCGACACCCCGTTCGCCGGCGTCTACGTCCCCCTGCGCCACTACCGGACCGACCCGAGAGTGAGCGCCCTGATGCTGGAACTGCGCCGGGACACGTATCTCGACGAGCCGGTCACCCCGCACGACGGGCTGGACCGGGCCGCCGCCGCGCTCGCCGTCTTCGTCGCGGCCGCGACGGAGTTCACGGAGGTGGCGGGCCGTGGCTGAGACGACCGCGCCCTTCCTCTATGTGATCGTGTGCGCGGCCGGGGCCGCCGACGGGGTCGGGGGACTGATCGGCGCCGCGCAGGACCTCGGCTGGGAGGTCGGCGTCATCGCGACACCCACCGCGCTCGGCAGCGAGTTCTTCGACGTGGACGACGTCGTGACCCGCACCGGCCGCCCGGTCCGCTCGCAGTGGCGCACCCCGGCGGACCCGCGTCCCTTCCCGCCCGCCGACGCGATGGTCGTCGTCCCCGCGACCTTCAACACCGTCAACAAGTGGGCGGGCGGCATCGCGGACACCCTCGCCGTGGCGACACTCTGCGAGGCGTACGGCGCGGGCGTCCCCGTCCTCGCCCTGCCCAGCGTGAACGGCCCGCTGGCGAAGCACCCCGCGTACGAGGCGAGCGTACGGCGGCTGCGCGACATGGGCGTCCGGTTCGTCGAGGGCGACTTCGGCTGGGACGCGGCCCGCGCCGCCCTCGCGCGGCTCCCGGTCAGACGCGTGGAACGGTGACGAGGGACTCCGGGGTCAGATCGGCGAGCGTCGGATAGCCGTCCACGGCCATCGTCAGATCGGCCTCCGCGAGCAGCGACCGCAGGACGTGCACGAGCCCGTCCTCACCGCCGACGGCCAGCCCGTACGCGTACGGACGTCCGACGCCCACCGCGGTCGCGCCCAGCGCCAGCGCCTTGACCACGTCGGCGCCCGAGCGCACCCCGGAGTCGAAGAGCACCGGCAGCCCGTCGGCCGCCTCGACGACTCCGGGCAGCGCGTCGAGCGCGGGCAGCCCGCCGTTGGCCTGGCGGCCGCCGTGGTTGGAGCAGTAGATGCCGTCGACGCCGCCGTCCATGGCCCGGCGTACGTCCTCGGGGTGACACAGGCCCTTGAGGATCAGCGGCAGCTCGGTGAGGGAGCGCAGCCAGGGCAGGTCGTCCCAGGTGAGCGGGTTGCCGAAGACACCGGCCCAGGTGCCGACGACGTCCTGCGGGTCGGTGGACGGCTGCAACTCCCTGAAGCGCCGGTCGGAGGTGTAGTTGGCCAGGCAATGGCCGCGCAGCTGCGGGAAGTTGGAGGTCGACAGGTCCCGGGGGCGCCAGCCGGTGACCCAGGTGTCGAGGGTGACGACGATGCCCTTGAACCCGGCGGCCTCGGCCCGCTTCACGAGGCTCTCGGCGAGCTCCCGGTCGGTGGGCGTGTAGAGCTGGAAGAAGCCCGGGGTGTCGCCGAACTCCGCCGCCACGTCCTCCATGGGGTCGACCGACAGGGTGGACGCCACCATCGGCACCCCGGTGCGCGCCGCCGCCCGCGCCGTCGCCAGATCGCCGTGCCCGTCCTGGGCGCACAGGCCGATCACGCCGACCGGAGCCATGAACAGGGGGGAGGCCAGACGCAGCCCGAACAGGTCGACCGAGAGATCGCGCTGTGCGGCGCCCACCATCATGCGCGGCATCAGCCCGTATCGCTCGAAGGCCCGCGCGTTGGCCCGCTGGGTGCGCTCGTCGCCGGCGCCACCGGCCACGTACGACCAGATCGAGGCGGGCATCGCGGCCTGTGCCCGCTGCTCCAAGGAGACCCAGTCCATCGGCAGCGTGGGGGTCACGCCGCTCAGCCCGTTCAGATAGATCTCGAACTGGTAGTCACCGAACTGCGGGCTCATCGTCCACCTTTCTGAAGTTGACGCCGGATCCGAGTACGGACGCCGCGGGCCCAATCTGCCAGGACGACCCGGTCCCGGCCAAGGGGACTGCACCCACGGGAGCAGCCGAGGGGTGCGTGACTGATTCGGGGGGTCTACACGTATCCACCACGACTCCTCCCCTGGGATGACACACCCCACCGGTGTCTACGCCGAGCGCGGGCTCGGACTCCGACCTGCAGGCTGACGGATCGGTCCCCGGCAGCGGTGACGATGGAAACACGATCCTGCCGACCACTCTGACGTGCGACGACGCACCGTCGGACGGTCGATCCTGCCTCTTCCATCCCCGACGGGAGTCCCTTTCGCCGTGGCTACCTTCCTGTACAAACTAGGACGGCTGTCCTTCCGACGCCGCCGTTACGTCGCCCTCCTGTGGGTGCTGCTGCTCGGCGGGATCGGCTTCGCCTCGTCGGCCGCGCCCGCCCCGCCCGCCGACACCTTCTCCATGCCGGGGACCGAGTCGCAGAAGGCCTTCGACCTCCTCGAGCAGAAGTTCCCCGCCGCGAGCGCCGAGGGTGCGACGGCCCGCGTCGTGATCCGCGCCCCGCAGGGCGAGAAGCTCACCGACCCCGCGCAGAAGACCGAGGTCGAGCAGCTGGTCAAGGCGCTCGGCGCCGGCCCGCAGGTCGCCTCCGTCGCCGACCCCTTCAAGGCGAACGCCGTCAGCAAGGACGGCACGACCGCGTACGCGTCCGTGTCCTACAAGGTCCCCGGGACCGAGCTGACCGACGCCGCGCACGACGCCCTGACCAAGGCCACCGACGAGGCCCGCGCCGACGGCTTCACGGTCGAGTCCGGCGGTGACGCGGTGCAGGCCGAGCAGGAGATGGGCGGCAGCGCCGAGATGATCGGCATCGCCGTCTCCGCCGTCGTCCTCCTGATCACGTTCGGCTCGCTCGTCGCCGCGGGCATGCCGCTGCTCACCGCGATCATCGGGGTCGGCATCGGCGTCTCCGGCATCGCCGCGCTCGGCAGCGTCCTCAACCTCTCCGGAACGACGTCCACGCTCGCGATGATGATCGGCCTCGCGGTCGGCATCGACTACGCCCTGTTCATCGTCTCCCGCTACCGAGCCGAGCTCGCCGAGGGCCGCAAGGGCGAGGAGGCCGCGGGCCGCGCCGTCGGCACGGCCGGCTCCGCCGTCGTGTTCGCCGGACTCACCGTCATCGTCGCCCTCGCGGGCCTCGCCGTCGTCAACATCCCGATCCTCACCAAGATGGGCCTGGCCGCGGCCGCCACCGTCGCGATCGCCGTCCTCATCGCCCTCACGATGATCCCGGCGCTGCTCGGCTTCGCCGGCCGCAAGGTGCTGCGCCGCAAGGACCGCAAGGCTCCCGCGCAGGCCCCGGGCGAGGGCAGGCCCAACCTCGGCACTCGCTGGTCCCGGTTCGTGCTGCGCCGCCCGCTCGCCGTGCTCCTCGTCGCCGTCCTCGGCCTCGGAGCGGTCGCCGTCCCGGCCGCGAGCCTCGAACTCGGACTGCCCGACGAGGGCTCCTCGGCGCCGGACAGCACCCAGCGCAAGGCGTACGACATGCTGTCCGAGTCCTTCGGCGCCGGCTTCAACGGCCCGCTGATGGTGACCGTCGACGGCAACGACGCGGCCGCCGCGGCGAAGACCGTCAGCACCTCGCTCGGCAAGGTCGAGGGCGTCGCCGCCGTCACCCCGGCCCAGGTCAACGAGGCGGGCGACACCGCCATCCTCACCGTCGTCCCGACCACGGGCCCCAGCGACCACGCCACCGAGGAACTCGTGCGGACCATCCGCGCGGACGCCGGGGACTGGTCGGCCGAGACCTCCTCCGAGGTGCTCGTCACCGGCCAGACCGCCATGACGATCGACTTCTCGCAGACCCTCGACGACGCCCTCGTCCCGTACCTGCTGCTCGTCGTCGGCCTGGCGTTCGTCCTGCTGATGCTCGTGTTCCGGTCCGTGCTCGTCCCGCTGAAGGCGGCGCTCGGCTTCCTGCTCTCGGTGGCGGCGGCGCTCGGCGCGGTCGTCGCGGTCTTCCAGTGGGGCTGGCTCGCGGACATCGTGGGCGTCGACCAGCCCGGCCCGATCATGTCGATGATGCCGATCTTCATGATCGGCGTGGTCTTCGGCCTCGCCATGGACTACGAGGTGTTCCTCGTGACCCGGATGCGGGAGGCGTACGTCCACGGGGCGCGGCCCGGACAGGCGGTCGTGACCGGCTTCCGGCACGGCGGGCGGGTCGTCGGCGCCGCCGCGATCATCATGATCAGCGTCTTCTCCGGCTTCATCCTGGAGAACGACGACATGATCAAGATGATGGGCTTCGGCCTGGCCGTGGCCGTCCTGTTCGACGCGTTCGTGGTCCGCATGGCGATCGTGCCCGCGGTCATGGCGCTGCTCGGCCGGTCCGCGTGGTGGCTCCCCAAGTGGCTCGACCGGCTGCTGCCGAACGTCGACGTCGAGGGCGAGAAGCTGCACCGGGACCTGGCCGCGGCCGAACCCGCCCCGGAGGAGCGGGAGTTCGAACCCGTGCGCGGCTGACACGCGGCTGACACGCGACGGATACCCGCACATTCACGCCAACGAGTGAATTGGTGAATGGATGTCCGTCAGCTCCCCCTGGACTGCGCTGTGCTGGACCGAGAGCGCTCGGGACGGTATCGGGGCGACCGGGGAGAACAGGGGGAGCGAATGCGGGTCTTCGTGCTGTGCGCGTGGCTGGTGACGGCGGCGCTCGGGAGCTATCTCGCCACCGTGTGGGTGCGCAACGGGGGGTTGCGCCAGCGCACGCCGGGGGTGACCCGGCTGCCGCTCTGGCTCGTGCTCGGGCACGTGGTGCTCGCCGTCGGCGGGCTCGCCGCGTGGGGGGTGTTCCTGATAGGCGACGCGCGCAGCTCGGCCTGGGCCGCCTGCGCCGTCGTCCTGGTCGTCGCCGCGCTCGGCTTCACGATGCTGCTGCGCTGGCTGCCCAGTTCCGGGCGGCACTCCCAGGCGGGCACGGCCGAGCGGCACTTTCCGCTCGCCGCGGTCGTCGCGCACGGGATGAGCGCGGGGGCGACCGTGCTGCTCGTCGCGATGGTGGTGGTCCGGCGCATGTGACCCGGTCGAATGCGCCCGGTGGACGGATGCCGGGGTGAGTAGGCGGGTTGAGTACGGGGGCTCAGGCCGCGGACGGTCCGGGCGCCGGACGATGGGGTCGACCAGCCCGATGGTCCCGCCGCCCGAGCGCTTCGCAGTCCGGTGCCGGTGCGGGCCATGACTTGTGGAGACCGCATGCTCAGCCGCCTCGCCGACGTCCTGGTGCCCGCCGCCGGACGGTTGACCGTGAGCGCCGACGACGGCGCCGAGTTCGTCCCCGGCAGCATCTTCGTCGCGAACCACACCTCGACCGCCGACCCCGCCGTCGTCCTCGCCGCCCTGCACCGGCTCGGCGCGGAGCCCGCCGTCATGGCGGCCGCGGGGCTGTGGCGGATACCGGTGCTCGGAGCCGCGCTCTCCCGCGAGGGCCACATTCCGGTGCACCGCGCCGACGCCCGCGCGGGCCGCTCGCTCGACCTCGCCGCCGCGGCCCTCGACAGCGGGCGCTCCGTCCTCATCTACGCCGAGGGCGGGCTGCCGCGGCGCCGTGACGCGGGGGAGGCCGAACCGGGGGAGTTCCGCAGCGGGCTGTCGCGCCTCGCCGAACGCACCGGCGCGCCCGTCGTCCCCCTGGGCCAGGCCGGATCGCGGCGCCTCGTCTCGGGCGGCACCGTCAAACAACTCGCGGGCCTCGCCACGGCGCCGCTCCGCCGCCCCGCCCTCCACGTCCACGCCGGCCCCGCGCTGCGCCTGACCGGTGACCGGGTCACCCGCACGGAACGGGCCCGCGAGGCGGTGATCGCGGCGTGGCGGGTGGCGGTGGGACGGCTCGAACCGGGGCGGGTGGGGCGGGGTGGGGGTTTCTAACGCGCCCGGTGCCGAGCGCGGGCCTGATCCAGTGGCTTTCGCCTCGGGCCGTACTCCAGCACCAGGTGTGCTCGCCAGTGTCCGTGGGCGTTCCAGCCGGCCTCGGCCTTCCCTATGGCGCCTCCGCCGTAGGGGCTGAGGATCATCGCCGAGTGCTGCGCCGTCGTGGCTGATCGCGCAGTTCCCCGCGCCCCTGAAGGCACACTTCGTGCGCCCCAGGGGCCATTGGTCCCGCCCGAGACCGAGTTGCTGGTCGACCGTCACCCCGTGCCCTGCCCGCACCATCAGGCGCCCCCCGTGCCGGGCGGCCATGTGGCAAGCCCGCGCGGCCCCCCGTGCCGGGCGGCCATGTAGCAAGCCCGCGCGGCCCCCGTGACGGGCGGCCACGTAGCAGGCCCGCGTCGTGTACCCGTCAGACGCCCTCCATCGAGCGGAGCGCCTCCACCGACAGGCGGGCCGCCGCTCCGATCACCGCGTCCGCCCGGGGCAGCACGCTGTCCGCGCGGGCCGCCTGTGTGAAGACCACGGCCGTGTAGGTGGCGCCGTCCGGCAGTTCCACGACGCCGGCCTCGTGGCGCAGGGAGCCGAGTGTGCCGGTCTTGCCGGCCACGCGGACGCCGTCGTACGGGAATCCGGAGGCGAGGCGGTGGTGCCAGGCCTGGCGGCTCATCACCTCGCGCATGAACGCGCAGCGTTCCGGCGACGCCGCGCGGTCCGTCCAGACGGCGTGCAGCAGGCGCGCGATGTCGGCGGGCGTGGAGGAGGACTTGCGTGCCGGGTCGTACACGTCCTCGGGGACCGTCGCGTCGTTGCTGGCCAGGCGCCGCATCGCCGCGCTCAGCGAACCGGTGCCCGTCTCCTCCACCAGCCGGGCCCACGTGTTGGTGACACCGCCCCGCACCTGGGTGTCGGGCAGTCCCAGGGCGCGGCAGGTCTCTTCGACGACGTCCGGGCCCACCGCGCGGAGCACCGCGTCGGCCGCCGTGTTGTCGGACACCGTCATCATCATCACCACGAGGTCGCGCAAGGACATGGACACGGGGTCGCGGAGGAGGGAGAGCCCGGTGGGCCCTGCCACCCGCCGTGCCGGGTCCAGTGTCACCGGCTGCGCCGGATCGAGCGTGCCCGCGTCGGCGAGCCGGCAGAACGCCACCATCAGCGGCACCTTGTAGACGGAGGCGATCGGCAGCCGCTCGTCCGGGTCGAGCGTCACGGCCGCCTCGGGCCGGCGCAGGTCCGCCACGTGCAGCCAGCCCCTCACCCCCGCGTCCGCGAACAACTCCCGCAGCGCGCGCGTCACCTCGCCGTGCCGGCGCCCCGCGCTCACAGCGCCGCCTCCCGCGCGAGGGCGTCCACGAGGAGCCGCGCCGTGGCGGCGGTCTGCTCGGCGGCCGGACCCCGCGGATCCCAGACCACCCGCAACCGCAGCGGCAGCGCCGGATCGTCGGCCGGACGCCGCGCCACGCCCGCCGCGGCGAGCGTCCGGTCGGCGGTGACCAGGACGGCCTGCCCGGCGGCGACGAGGGCGAGCCCCGCCCGCTCGTCGGAGATCACCACCGTCTCCACCGCACGGCCCCGGCTGGCCAGCGTGTCGACGAACAGGTCGTGCGCGGCCGGCGCCTCCTCGCGCGGCCGCACCGCGACGGGCAGCCGCGGCGCCGACCCGCCGCGCGGCGCGTAGGGGGAGAGCACCCAGGTCGGCACCAGCACCACCTCACCCGCCGCCAGACCGTCGAGCACCGCGGGATGCCGGACGACCGCGACATCGAGCCGGCCCGCCGAGAGGTCGGACAGGAGCGTCGTCGTGGGCGCGGTCGACACGGCGAGCCGGGGCCGTTCCCCGCCGCGGCCGGGCGCCGCCGCCACCGCCGCCGCGAGCGCGGCCGGCACCTCGGGCGCGAACCCGAGCCGCAGCCGCCGCCCGTCGGCCTGCTCACGGGCACCGATCTCCCGCAGCCGCGCCAGCGCCGCGAGCGCCCGCCGGGCGTGCGGCAGCAGCAGCGCGCCCTCGTCGGTCAGCGCGACACCCCTGTCGCGGTCGAACAGTCGCACCCCGAGCAGCGCCTCCAGCCGCCGCAGCCCCTGCGACAGGGGCGGCTGCGTGATCCCCACCCGCTGCGCGGCGGCGCCGAAATGCTCCTCCTCGGCGAGCGCGACGAAGATCTCCAGATGCCGTTCCGTCAGCATTCTGCTCCTGTGGCGTGCGGTGATATGAGTTGTGAATCGGTTCGAGGGTGACAGCGTATTCGACATGGATCCCGGACGCCGGGTTGACTCGAGGGGCCCGGCCCCGTACCGCACGACACCTGAGGAGACCGACTTTGGAGCCCACCGCCACGTCCCCCTCGCGCCGCGCGATCCTCGCCCTCGGCGCGGGCACCGCCCTGGCCGCCACCCTCACCGCCACCCTCACCGCGAGCGGCGCCGCCTCGGCCACCGTCCCGGTCACGACGACGGTGACGACGCCGCGCGGATCCGCCGTCACCGGCCGGCTGCGCGCCCTGGAGCGCCGGTACGCGGCCCGGCTCGGCGTCTACGCCCACGACCTCGGCACCGGCCGCACCGTCCGCCACCGCGCCGGCGAACGCTTCCCCGTGTGCTCCGTGTTCAAGGGCATCGCGGTGGCCGCCGTACTGCGCGACCTCGACCACGACGGCACGTATCTCGCCCGGCGCCTGCGCTATACGCAGGACGACGTCGACAAGGCGGGCCACGCGCCGGTCACCGGCCTGCCCGAGAACGTCGCGGGCGGCCTCACCGTCGCCGAACTGTGCGCCGCCGCCGTCAGCGAGAGCGACAACGCCGCCGCCAACGTGCTGCTGCGCGAGCTCGGCGGCCCCACCGCCGTCACCCGCTTCTGCCGCTCGATCGGCGACGACATCACCCGCCTCGACCGCTGGGAGCCCGAGCTCAACTCCGCCGAACCCTGGCGCCGCACGGACATCACGACCCCGCACGCCGCCGGCCTCACGTACGCGCGGCTCGTCGTCGGCAAGGCCCTCGCACGGGACGACCGGGACCTCCTCACCGGCTGGCTCGTCGCCAACTCGACCAACAAGGCGCGCTTCCGCGCGGGCCTGCCCGCCGACTGGGTGCTCGCGGACAAGACGGGCGGCGGCTCGGACTACGGCGTCGCCAACGACGTGGGCGTCGTCCGGCCCCCCGGCCGCGCGCCGATCGTCCTGTCCGTCCTGTCCACGACCTACGCCCCCGAGGGCCCGTCGCAGAACCAACTGGTCGCCGACGCCGCCCGGGTCGTGGCCGAGCACCTCGTGCCGGGCGCCTGACCTCCGCCTCCGCGACGGGCCGTCGCGCGCGCGTTCGGCCCGTACGGAACGGTGGTGAACATCGCCCGTCCGTGCGTGAAGCTGCCGTCGACACGCCCCTGCCGAGACGTTTCTCCGCCTAGAGTGCGCGGAGTACGGAGTTCGGCGGAAGTGAAGAGGGCGGGTCATGGGGCGTCAGACGCGGTGGTGGAGTGCCGGATTGAGCCTGCTGGCCGTGCTCGCGGTGGGCGGCTGCGCGGCGCAGCAGGACGACGCGGACGGGGCGGCGACCCCGGCGGCCGGGGCGAGCGCCCCGCAGGAGAGCGGCGCCGCGGGCGCGCCCGAGGCCACCGGCACCCTGCCGGGCATGCCGACGGCCCAGCGCGCCCGGCAGCTGCTCACGACGCTGAAGGTGGGCCCGCACGGCTCGATGTCGGGCTACAGCCGGTCCAAGTTCCCGCACTGGGCGGAGCAGGGCGAGGACTGCAACACGCGGGAGACCGTGCTCGCCCGCGACGGCAAGGACGTCGAGAAGGACGCCGAGTGCCGCGCCGTGTCCGGCACCTGGGTCAGCGTCTACGACGACAAGACCTTCACCGACGCCTCCGGCCTCGACATCGACCACACCGTGCCGCTCGCCAACGCCTGGCGTTCGGGCGCCTCGAAGTGGACGCAGGAGGAGCGCAGGACCTTCGCCAACGACCTGACGCACCCGCAGCTCCTGTCGGTGTCCGCCGCGTCGAACCGCTCCAAGGGCGACCAGGGCCCCGACGAGTGGCAGCCGCCGGCCAAGTCCTACTGGTGCGCGTACGCCCGCTCGTGGACCGCGGTGAAGGCGACCTACGCGCTCACCGTTACCGAGGCCGAGAAGAACACCCTCACCGAGATGCTGGACACCTGCTCATGACGGCCGGCGCCGCGGACGACGGCCGGCTGGTCAGCGCGATCGAGGCGGGGCCCGGCGGCGCGATGACCGACGAGGTCGGGGTCATCACCGGGGACGTCACGCTGGCCACGGTCCCGGTGGCGGACGGTCTGGCCCGCGTCGAGATCCAGTACACGGACGCCGACGAGTGGTACACGCTGACCGGCAGCCCGGTCCCCGTACCGCCGGACGGGCTCGCGGCGCTGCACGAGCGGCTCGTCGAGCGGGTGGAGAGCGGCGGCGCCGCGCAGGCCTGAACGATTTCACGCTGCCGCAACGCACCACGCGCCCGACTCCTGTTAGACATGGCAGTCAGACACGACGTCAGACATGACGGGCAGGCCGGTCCGGGGCGGAGGGGGAGTCGCGTGCGACACGACGCCGGCACCGCGCCCGCGCCCCTCACGGTCAATCCCGGCCGGCGCCTCCTGCTGTACACCCGCCCGTACATCGACCTCCAGCGCGTGGCCGCCGCGCTCTGTCCTTCCTGAGCCGCACCCGGAACCCGAACACCCGGACCTCAGGAAGGCACACCCGTGTCCTCAGCACCCTCCGCACCGCTGCACCTCGCCGTCGCGCTCGACGGCACCGGCTGGCACCCCGCGTCCTGGCGCGAGCCCGCGGCCCGGCCCCGCGAACTGTTCACCGCCCGCTACTGGGCCGGCCTCGTCACCGAGGCCGAGCGCGGGCTGCTCGACCTCGTCACCATCGAGGACGGACTCGGCCTCCAGTCCAGCCACTTCCTGGAGCCCGACGACCGCACCGACCAGGTCCGCGGCCGCCTCGACGCGGTCCTGACCGCCGCGCGAGTCGCCCCGCTCACCCGGCACATCGGCCTCGTGCCGACGGCGGTGGTCACGCACACCGAGCCGTTCCACCTGTCCAAGGCCATCGCCACCCTCGACCACGTCAGCTCCGGGCGCGCCGGGGTCCGCGTGCAGATCACCGCCCGCCCCCACGAGGCCGCGCACTTCGGCCGCCGCACGATCGAGCCCATCGACGCCTACGACAGCCCGGCCGCTCAGGACCTCGTCACCGACCTGTTCGACGAGGCCGCCGACTACACCGAGGTGCTGCGCCGACTGTGGGACAGCTGGGAGGACGGCGCCGAGATCAGGGACGCCGCCACCGGCCGCTTCATCGACCGGGACCGGCTGCACCCCATCGACTTCGAAGGCCGCCGCTTCAGCGTGCGCGGCCCGTCGATCACCCCGCGCCCGCCCCAGGGCCAGCCCGTCGTCACCGCTCTCGGCCACCAGACCGTCCCGTACCGGCTCATCGCCCGGCAGGCCGACATCGGCTACGTCACGGCGCACGACCCCGGGCAGGCACGGGCGATCGTCGCCGAGATCCGCGCCGAGCAGGAGGCGGCCGGCCGCGCGGGCGAACCGCTGCACGTCTTCGGCGACGTCGTCGTGTTCCTGGACGAGACGGAGCGCGCGGCCCGCGACCGGCTGTCCCGGCTCGACACCGCCGCCGGATCCCCGTACGAGAGCGACGCCCCCGTCTTCACGGGAACGCCCGCCCAACTCGCCGACCTGCTCCAGGAGTTGCAGGCCGCGGGCCTGTCCGGGTTCCGGCTGCGGCCCGCCGTGCTCGGCCACGACCTGCCCGCGCTCACCCGCGGCCTCGTGCCCGAGCTCCAGCACCGCGGCGCCTTCCGCCGCGCCTACGAGGCCGACACCCTGCGCGGTCTGCTCGGGCTCGCCCGCCCCGCCAACCGCTACGCCACGACCGCCGCCTGAGCCGGACGGAGACCGCACGCCATGAGCAAGCCGCAGAAGCAGATCCATCTGGCCGCCCACTTCCCCGGCGTCAACAACACCACGGTGTGGAGCGACCCGCGGGCCGGCAGCCACATCGACTTCGGTTCCTTCACGCACTTCGCGCGCACCGCCGAACGCGCCAAGTTCGACTTCCTGTTCCTCGCCGAGGGCCTCCGGCTGCGCGAGCACGCGGGGGAGATCTACGACCTGGACGTCGTCGGCCGCCCCGACACCTTCACCGTCCTGGCCGCGCTCGCCGCCGTCACCGAGCACCTCGGACTGACCGGCACGATCAACTCCACCTTCAACGAGCCGTACGAGGTGGCCCGCCAGTTCGCGAGCCTCGACCATCTGACGGAGGGCCGCGCCGCCTGGAACGTCGTCACCTCCTGGGACGCCTTCACCGGCGAGAACTTCCGGCGCGGCGGCTTCCTGCCGCAGGAGGAGCGGTACACGCGCGCCGCCGAGTTCCTCGCCACCGCGCACGAGCTCTTCGACTCCTGGCGCGGCGACGAGATCCTCGCCGACCCGGCGACCGGGACCTTCCTGGGCGACGCGAAGGCCGGCGCGTTCGTGCACTCCGGCCGGCACTTCGACATCCAGGGCCGGTTCAACGTCCCGCGCTCGCCCCAGGGCCGCCCGGTGATCTTCCAGGCGGGGGACTCCGACGAGGGCCGCGAGTTCGCCGCGTCCGACGCCGACGCGATCTTCAGCCGGTACGCGACCCTGGAGGAGGGGCAGGCCTTCTACGCCGACGTCAAACGCCGGCTCGCCCGGTACGGCCGCCGCCCCGAGCAGCTCAAGATCCTGCCCGCCGCGACCTTCGCCCTCGGCGACACCGACGCCGAGGCCGAGGAGCTGGCCCGCGAGGTGCGCCGGCAGCAGGTCAGCGGTGCCACCGCCCTGCGCCACCTGGAGTTCGTCTGGAACCGGGACCTGTCCGCGTACGACCCGGACGGACCGCTGCCCGACATCGACCCGCTGGTCGGCGACGGGCACATCGCCGAGGGCCGGGCCCAGGTCCGGATGTACCGGGACCCCCTCGCCACCGCCCGCGAGTGGCGCGAGCGGGCCGCCGCGCACGGCTGGTCGATCCGCGACCTGGTCATCGACACGGGCAACCGGCAGAACTTCGTCGGCTCGCCGGAGACGATCGCGCGGAGCATCGACGCGCTCGTTCAGGCCGACGCCGCCGACGGATTCATCCTCGTCCCGCATCTGACGCCCGGCGGACTCGACGCGTTCGCGGACCGGGTCGTGCCGCTGCTCCAGGAGCGGGGTGTCTTCCGCACGGAGTACGAGGGACCGACGCTCCGCCACCACCTGGGGCTCGAGCACCCCGACGGGTCCGGGGCCGCGCGGGCCGCCTGATCCGTACGTTCCTCCCTCACGGAGACGAAAGAGAGCCGGGGCGGGGGGGGGCGGGGGGTGGGGTGGGGGCGGGGGTGGGTGTGGTGCGGCGCGCCCCCCCCCCCCCGGCCGATGTCGCCGTCGTCAACACCTGCGGCTTCGTCGACGCCGCAAAGAAGGACTC
>NZ_JBHYTK010000064.1:40011-41926 GCF_042749255.1 Streptomyces sp. NPDC059524
CCGCGCTCCCCCCTCCCCCCCCCCCGCGTCTCACACCCCCCGCGGGGCGGCGCGCGCCCCCCCTAATTTCGGAGGGTGACGGTCAGGCGGCGACGGCCTCACCGGCGTGGCCGTGCACGCGGGCGATGACCTCGGTCAGCTGCTCGGCGACCTCGGCGTCGTCGACCGGGTGGGTCGAGGCGAAGCGCTCCAGCGAGCCCGGGATCGACAGCTTGACGTCCTCGAGCACGGTGCCGCCGGCGATGCCCACGGCCTTGCGGGCCTCGTCCTGCGCCCACACGCCGCCGTACTGGCCGTACGCGGTACCCACCACGGCGACCGGCTTGCCGGTGAAGGCGCCCGCGCCGAACGGACGGGACAGCCAGTCGATGGCGTTCTTCAGGACGGCGGGGATGGTGCCGTTGTACTCGGGCGAGAAGAGCAGGAAGCCGTCCGCCTCGCCGGCGGCGGCGCGCAGGGCGGCGGCCGCGGCGGGGACGCTGCCCTCGACGTCGATGTCCTCGTTGTAGAAGGGGATCTCGGCCAGGCCCTCGTAGAGCACGACCTCGGCGCCCTCGGGGGCGAGCTTGACGGCCGCCTCGGCGAGCTGGCGGTTGTGCGATCCGGCACGGAGGCTGCCGACGAGCGCGAGGATACGAACAGACATGAGGAGCTCCAAGATGCTGAGGCTGGTCACCGAGCGATCGAGTGATGCGGACCGGGGTCCGTTTAGATTTGTACCACCGTAAGCGGACCGGGGTCCACTTTTCTGGGAAATGCTTTACGCTGAGTTCATGTCCAGCAGCCTTCCGCTCCAGATCGGCACGACCGCCGACGAGCCCTGCCTGCGCGCGGACGCCGCGCGGAACCGGGCGCGGCTGTTGGAGGCCGCCGCCCGCCTGGTCGCGGAGCGCGGCGCCGCCGCCGTCACCATGGAGGCGGTCGCCGCCGAGGCCTGCGTCGGCAAGGGCACCGTCTTCCGCCGCTTCGGCGACCGCGTCGGACTGCTCACCGCCCTGCTCGACCACACCGCGAGCCGGCTCCAGGCCGACCTCATCAGCGGCCCCCCGCCGCTCGGCCCCGGCGCCCCGCCCGTCGAGCGGCTGCGCGCCTTCGGCCTGGAGGTGCTGCGCCGCTCCTCCGAGCAGCTGGAGCTGTTCCTCGCCGCGCAGGACGAGCCCGCCCGCCGCGTCGGCCACCCCTCGCAGCGCGTCCTGACCCTGCACGCGACGATCCTGCTGCGCGAGATCGACCCCGGCGCCGACCACGAGCTCCAGGCCCACGCCCTGCTCGGCTACCTGGACCCGGCCGTCATCCACTTCCTGACGAAGGAGCGCGGGATGCCGCTGGAGCGGCTCGAGGAGGGCTGGCTCGACCTCGTCGAGCGGATCAGCACACCGGTCGCCTGAGCCGCCACAAAGCCTCGATCCGGCCCGTCAGATGCGGGCACAGGGGTCCGGCGGCGGGCAGCGCCACGCCCAGCCGGAGCCCGGCCGCGGCGAAGAACCGCCGGCCCCGGCGCGACTGCACCGTCGTCGTCCAGCGGAATCCGGGCCCGGAGTGGACCGCGGCCCGCACCAGTTCGAGCCCGATGCCCTCGCGCCGCCGCATCTCGTCGACCCACAGGGACCGCACGCGCCCCGTACGGCAGCGGGCGCACACCCGGAAGCGGATCTCGGCGACCTCCGCACCCGCGCCCGTGCGCACCGTGACGCGCCGTTCTTCCTCGTCGCCCGGCCGGCTCTCGGCGCGCAGCACGAGGCGACCGTCACCCGCCGTCAGCGCCAGGCCCGTCCGTCCGAACATCACGGGCCTCCCGGGGGCCGTCCTCGCGGGGGGGGGGCCGGGGGTGCCGGGCGCGCCCCCCCCCGGGGGGGGGGGGGGGGGGGGTGTTTCGGCGCCCCGGGGCGCGCCCGGGGGGGGGCGGCCGCCCGGG
>NZ_JBHYTK010000065.1:0-39037 GCF_042749255.1 Streptomyces sp. NPDC059524
CGAACCAACAAAAAAGACGCGGGGCCCGGAACCCCCCCCGACTCCCCGCCCCCGCCCGATCCCCCCGGATCCCCCGATCCCCTCCCCCGTTCAAACAACCCCGCTCCCCCGAGCAGGGCCCCCGTTCCCCCGGAGGGCCTAGGCCACCAGCTCGCCGAAGGACTCCTCCAGGTCCCGGCCGAAGCTCAGGACCTCGTCATCCCGCAGCCGCCGCAGCGACCGCCAGATGCTCGACTTCACGGTGCCGACGCTGATGTCGAGGATCTCCGCGATCTCGGGGTCCGTACGGCCCTCGTAGTAGCGGAGCACGAGCATCGTGCGCTGCAGTTCGGGCAGGCGGGCCAGCGCCTGCCACAGGACGGCCCGCAGCTCCGTACCCCGCATCGCGTCCGTGTCGCCCACCGTCTCCGGCAGCTCCTCGGTCGGGTACTCGTTCAGCTTGCGGCGGCGCCACGCGCTGATGTGCAGGTTCGTCATGGTGCGGCGGAGGTAGCCCCCGACCGCGGCCTTGTCGCTGATCCGGTCCCAGGCCCGGTAGGTCGAGAAGAGGGCGCTCTGGAGCAGGTCCTCTGCCTCGAACCGGTCACCGGTCAGGTGATAGGCGGTCGCGTACAGGGAGGCGCGGCGCTCCTGGACGTAGGCCGTGAACTCGGCCTCCGACAGGTTCCGCTGCTCCCCCGAGCCCTCCCCGTACGCCGCTCCCCCGATGTTTCCCCCGTCGGGAACCGCCGGCGCGTCAACCACCGTCATGTATCCCGGGTGCTGACGCCCGGTGCCGCGAGCGCACCCCCGCCCGCTCACGGCACCGGACTTCTCATGCCGCTCGGTGCGGACCGCCACGTCGTGCAGACGCGTGACAACTGCGCTTGAGGTGGTGCTGTGCAGCGTGTTCATCTCGCGCCCCCCGTCGTGGAGTCCGTTTCCTGAGCTCGCTTCCTTGCGATGTCCAAAAGCTTGCCCTGGTGACTTCATGACGGTGTCCGTCGACTGTCACAGAGCTGTCACAGGCCCCGGGGCGGTGCGGGTCATGTGTGGGACCGGTCCCACGGTCGAACTAAAGGCCAGTGATGGGCCAGAATGGCGCTCGTGCCTTCCCTGTTGCTGATCGAGGACGACGACGCCATCCGCACGGCCCTGGAGCTGTCTCTTACGCGCCAGGGCCACCGGGTTGCCACCGCTGCCACCGGCGAGGACGGTCTGAAGCTGTTGCGCGAGCAGCGGCCGGACCTGATCGTGCTGGATGTGATGCTGCCGGGCATCGACGGGTTCGAGGTGTGCCGTCGCATCCGGCGCACCGACCAGCTGCCGATCATCCTGCTCACCGCGCGCAGCGACGACATCGACGTGGTGGTCGGCCTGGAGTCCGGGGCCGACGACTACGTGGTGAAGCCGGTGCAGGGGCGGGTGCTCGACGCCCGGATCCGGGCCGTGCTGCGGCGCGGTGAGCGTGAGGCGAACGACGCGGCGTCGTTCGGTTCGCTGGTGATCGACCGGGCCGCGATGACCGTGACGAAGAACGGCGAGGACCTGCAGCTCACGCCGACCGAGCTGCGGCTGCTCCTGGAGCTGAGCCGGCGGCCGGGGCAGGCGCTGTCCCGCCAGCAGCTGCTGCGCCTGGTGTGGGAGCACGACTACCTGGGCGACTCGCGCCTGGTCGACGCGTGTGTGCAGCGGCTGCGCGCGAAGGTCGAGGACGTGCCGTCGTCGCCGACGCTGATCCGTACGGTGCGCGGGGTCGGCTACCGGCTGGACTCGCCTCAGTGACGGAGCCGCACCACACGCCGCGCGGTCTCGCCGCGGCCAAGAAGGCCCTGTTCGCGGGGCTGCGTTTCACGAGTCTGCGGTTGCGGCTCGTCGTCGTGTTCGCGCTGGTGGCACTGACCGCGGCGGTGTCCGCTTCGGGGATCGCGTACTGGCTGAACCGCGAGGCGGTGCTGACCCGTACCCAGGACTCGGCGCTGAGCGACTTCCAGCAGGAGATGCAGAACCGGGCGGCGGTGCTGCCGGAACATCCCACGCAGGGCGAGCTGCAGCACGCCGCGAACCTGATGGCGAACAGCAGCCAGCACTTCAGCGTGCTGCTCACGGCCACGGACGAGAACGGCCGTGACGTGGTGGGCAATTCGGACCTGGACGCCTTCACGCCCGCCGACGTCCCGGCGTCGCTGCGCCGCGCGGTGAACAAGAAGCAGAAGATCACCGAGAACAACAAAGCGCCGTACCACCTGTACTGGCAGCGGATCACGCAGGACGGCACGCCGTACCTGGTGGGCGGCGCGCGGGTGAACGGCGGGCCCTCCGGCTACATGCTCAAGTCGCTGGAGCCGGAGGCGAAGGACCTGGGCTCGCTGGCCTGGTCGCTCGGTATCGCGACGGCGCTCGCGCTGATCGGCTCGGCACTGCTCGCTCAGGCCGCCGCCGCGACCGTCCTGAAGCCGGTGCACCGGCTCGGTGTCGCCGCGCGCCGGCTCGGCGAGGGCAAGCTCGACACCCGGCTGCGGGTGTCCGGCACGGACGAACTGGCCGATCTGTCCCGGACGTTCAACCGGACCGCGGAGAACCTGGAGAAGAAGGTCGCCGACATGAGCGCCCGCGAGGAGGCCTCGCGGCGGTTCGTCGCCGACATGTCGCACGAGCTGCGCACCCCGCTGACCGCGATCACCGCGGTCACCGAGGTCCTCGAGGAGGAGCTCGACGCGGAGACCGGTTCGGTGGACCCGATGATCGAGCCCGCGGTGCGGCTCGTGGTCAGCGAGACCCGGCGCCTGGGCGACCTGGTGGAGAACCTGATGGAGGTCACCCGCTTCGACGCGGGCACGGCCCGGCTCGTCCTGGACGACCTCGACATCGCCGACCAGATCACGGCCTGCATCGACGCCCGCGCCTGGCTGGACGCGGTGGAGCTGGACGCGGAGCGCGGCATGACGGTCCGGCTCGACCCGCGCCGCCTCGACGTGATCCTCGCCAACCTGATCGGCAACGCGCTCAAGCACGGCGGCTCCCCGGTACGGGTGTCGGTGCGCACCGAGGGCTCCGACCTGGTCATCGCCGTACGGGACCACGGCCCCGGCATTCCGGAGGACGTGCTGCCGCACGTCTTCGACCGGTTCTACAAGGCGAGCGCCTCCCGGCCGCGTTCGGAGGGCAGCGGGCTCGGTCTGTCGATCGCGCTGGAGAACGCGCACATCCACGGCGGCGAGATCACGGCCGCCAACTCCCCGGAGGGCGGCGCCGTGTTCACGCTGCGGCTGCCCCAGCAGGAGCAGGAACCGAAGCACGAGACGAACTCCCCGGAAGGCGGCGACCGTTGAAGCGCGGTGCGAGGCTCGCGGGTCTGTGCGGCCTGGCGGCTCTGCTGCTGACGGGCTGCGGGATCCGGTCCACGGAGGTGCCGACGGACTTCGGCGCGGCGCCGACCCGGGTGGGCTGCTCGCTGTCGGGCTCGGACGAGGTGGGGACGCGCGCGGGCGGCGAGTTCGCGGTGCAGGTCTATCTCGTGTGCACGTCGCAGCTGGTGACGGTGGACCGTACGGTGACGCTGGAGCGGCGCGGGACCTCGGACCGGGTGGCGGTCGCGCGGGAGCTGCTCGCCGAGCTGTCGCGCAAGCCCTCGGGCGCCGAGTCGGACGCGGGCTACTCGACGGACGTCGCCCCGCGCACCCGTGTGTCGGGGCCGCGCAAGGGCGATCCGGCCGACGCGCTGCGGCTGAACACGCCGCCGGACGACCTGTCCCCGTACGCCCTCGCACAGATCGTCTGCACGTTCGCGAACAGCAAGGTGACGGCGGAGGACGGCGATCACGTGGTGCTCGGCGGGCCGGGTGACGACGCGCTGCGCAGCTACGAGTGCTCGGACGCGGTGAAGGCGCGGCCCGGTCTGATCCCGGCGCCGGCCGAGACCGTGGGCTGACGTCCCTCGCGTCACTCATCCGGAATCCCCCGGAACCGATTCTCCCGCGGGTGACGTCTTGGGGGGCGTGCAGCGCCATCGCTCGGGCGGCCACAGGGCCGCTGTCCGCTTCCGTACGGCAGGGCTCGTCGTCCTGGCCGTGCATCTCCTGCTCGTCGCATGGTTCACGCTGCGTCCGCTGGACGTGCCCTGGGTGAGTGCGGCGAACCTGCATCCGCTGGCCGGGATCCGGGCCGATCTGGCCCTCGGCTGGCGTGCGGGCGGGCGGCGGATCGGTGAGGGGCTGCTGCTGCTCGCGCCGCTCGGGGTGCTGCTGCCGCTGGCCGGTGGGCGGCTCCATGTGTCGGCCTGGGGTTCGCTGCTGCGCACGGTCGCGGCGGGCGCCCTGATCTCGCTCGGCATCGAGCTGCTGCAGACCGGGGTGCCGGGTCAGGTCGTGGACGTGGACTCGGTGCTGCTGAACACGGTGGGCGTCGCGATCGCCCACGCCGCCGTGGTGCCGGCGCTGCGGGCCCGGCTCCGCCGCAGGCCGGACCTGGCCCCCCTGCCCCGGGAGGAGCCGGCTCAGGGTCCGACCCCGACGATTCCCAGGGTCGGGATCGCCCCGTGAGGTGACGTTTCATCCGCTTCGTGACCGTACCTTCGAAGACGTAAGCACCACACACCGAAGTCCTACGGTTCGCGAAGGAGCCCACCATGACCGCCCTGGCCCGCCCCACCAACGGACGGATGATCGGCGGAGTGTGCGCAGCGCTGGCACGGCGCTTCGGCACCTCCGCGAACACGATGCGCGTGATCTTCCTGGTGTCGTGTCTGCTGCCCGGCCCGCAGTTCCTGCTCTACATCGCGCTGTGGATCCTGTTCCCGAGCGAGGGCAAGGTCCGTCAGGCCTGGTGACCCCGGCTCGTCGCCGTACGCCGAAGGGGCGCACTCCGCGGATCGCGGGGTGCGCCCCTTCGGGCGGTGCGGGCCGGGTCAGCCGATCGGCAGACCCTGGGTGGGCAGGCCCTGGCCGACGGGCAGGCCGCCGATGAGGCCGGAGACGGGGTCGCCGCCCTCGGTGAGCTTGGCGACGGTCGGCTGGACGGCGGTGACGCCGCTGCCCACGGCGCCCTGCGCGGCGCTGACGGCCTCGGGGGTGCCGGCCGGCAGCGTGCTCGCCGCCTGCTCGACGGGGAGCACCGAGGAGACGGAGCCGAGGGCACCCGTGGCGTCCGGGAGGGCGGGGGCGGCGTTCGCGGCACCGGCACCGGCGGCGGCGAAGGCGGCACCGAGAGCGGCGACACCGAGGGTCTTCACAGCAGACTGCTTCATGGGTCCCTTGTTCCTGGTTCCTTGGGAATGGGTCGGTCCTCGGCAAACACCTGGGATCACCATGGAGTTACTCATTCGTCAACCTGGTGTTGACCGGAACCCTCCGTTCCGGTCGCTCGGAACCCGGGCCGTGACCTTTGCCGGAGCGGCCTCGGCGCCTAGCGGAACAGCCACTCCGAGCGCAGTTCCGCATACCGCGGCTTCACCACGTCGTTGATCATCGCGAGGCGCTCGTCGAACGGGATGAAGGCGGACTTCAGCGCGTTCACCGTGAACCATTCGAGGTCGGTCAGCGTGTACCCGAACGTCTCGACGAGCAGGGCGAACTCGCGGCTCATCGAGGTCCCCGACATCAGCCGGTTGTCCGTGTTGACCGTGATGCGGAACCGCAGTTCGCGCAGCAGCCCGATGGGGTGCTCGGCGAGCGAACCGGCCGCGCCCGTCTGGAGGTTGGACGACGGGCACATCTCCAGCGGGATCCGCTTGTCGCGCACGTACGAGGCGAGCCGGCCCAGCTTGACCGTGCCGTCCTCCTTGTCGACCTCGATGTCGTCGATGATCCGCACGCCGTGGCCGAGGCGGTCGGCGCCGCACCACTGGAGGGCCTGCCAGATCGACGGCAGGCCGAAGGCCTCACCGGCGTGGATCGTGAAGTGGTTGTTCTCCCGCTTGAGGTACTCGAACGCGTCGAGGTGGCGGGTGGGAGGGAAGCCGGCCTCGGCGCCCGCGATGTCGAAGCCGACGACGCCCGAGTCCCGGTAGCGGTTGGCGAGTTCGGCGATCTCCAGGGCGCGGGCGGCGTGCCGCATCGCGGTGAGCAGGGCGCCGACGCGGATGCGGTGCCCGTTCTCCTTCGCGCGGCGCTCGCCCTCGCGGAAGCCCTCGTTGACGGCCTCGACGACCTCTTCGAGGCTGAGGCCCTTCTCGAGGTGCTGCTCCGGCGCGTAGCGGATCTCGGCGTAGACGACGCCGTCCTCGGCGAGGTCCTCGGCACACTCGGCGGCGACCCGGAACAGGGCCTCCTTGGTCTGCATGACGGCGCAGGTGTGCGCGAACGTCTCCAGGTACCGCTCCAGGGAGCCGGAGTCGGCCGCGTCGCGGAACCAGACGCCGAGCTTGTCGGGGTCGGTCTCCGGCAGGTTCGTGTAGCCCTGTTCGCGGGCGAGGTCGACGATCGTGCCGGGGCGCAGCCCGCCGTCGAGGTGGTCGTGGAGCAGCACCTTGGGCGCGCGACGGATCTGGTCCGGGCTCGGGATCCGGGGGCGGTCGGGGTGCACGGTGGTCTGGCTCGTCATTTCCGCACCCTAACGCCTACGCGCGTAGACCGCACGGTTCCGGCGGCGGAAAACCTTCCGTCGATACGTAACAGTGACCCGGAGGACGGGTCGCGTACATCGGCGCTTCTGACACTGTTCTGTCATGCAGCAGGAAGCGACGCAGGCCCGTGAGGCCAGGCTGGGCAAGGCGGTCGGGCCGGTGCCCGGGGCGGTGGGCGGCGTGGTGCTGCTGCTGCCCGCGGGCGAGGAGACCTCCACCCGCAGACCCTCGCCGCTGTCGGCCACGGCCCTGCGCCCGCTGGCCCGCAGGCTCACCCGGGCGGGCCGCGCGGAGGGCCTGGTCACCCACACCGTGCACTATCGCGGGCGCGGCTGGAACGGGGCGCAGGCGGAGCTCGCGCGGGACGCCCGCTGGGCCGCCGACGAGGTCGTGCGCCGCTACGGGGACGTGCCGGTCTGCCTGGCCGGCGTCGACATGGGCGGGCGCGCGGCCCTGCACGCGGCGGACCACGAGGCCGTCGACTCGGTGCTCGCGCTGGCGCCCTGGCTGCCGGAGGACGACGTCGCCGTCTCCCCCGAGCCGGTGCGCCAGCTCGCCGGGCGCCGCGTCCTCATCGTGCACGGCACCGACGACCGCCGCACCGACCCGGAGCTGTCCTTCCGTCTGGCCGGCCGCGCGAAGAAGACGAACCGCGACGTGTGCCGCTTCGAGGTGCACTCCGACGGCCACAACCTGCACCAGCACCGCTCCGAAGTGGCCGCCCTGGCCGTCGACTTCACCCTGGGCACCCTCTTCGGGCACCCCTTCTCCCGCCCCCTCCAGGACGCCCTCGCGGCCCCGCCGCCGATCGGGTTGCGGATGCCGCTGGCAGTCGGTTTCGGCCAGTCCCTGGGGCTGTAGCTCAACCGCCCAGCGCGCCCAGCACCAGGGGCGCCGTCCGCTTGCCGGTCAGGATGAGCACCGGATGGGTGGTGTCCGTGCATTCGACCACCACGGGGTACTCGCGGGAGCCGGGGCTGAACTCCGGGTCCCCGACGAGGACTTCGCGGACGCGGTGGGCGCGCAGGGTGTCCGGGAGCGGGAGGCGGGCGAGGCGGGCCTCGGGGTCCGTGCTCAGGGCGGGCGGCCCGTCGCCGACCACGAGGTGGACGTAACCGGGCCTGCTGTACGGGACGTCGCCGTGGACCAGCACGCGCAGGACCTGGCGGCGGGCCGGGACGGCCGGGGTGACGCGGGCGGCGGCCCGGCGCACCTTGCGCACGGCCCACCAGCACACGAGGGCGGACAGCGGCAGGGACGCGGGGATCGACCAGGCCGTGAACTCCAGGCCGGACCAGATGCCGCGGCCCATCAGGAGGACCGGGAAGTTCACGCAGGCCACCATGATGCCCGCGAGGAGGCCGGTGGGCGGCTTCCAGGAGAGCGGGGCGCCCGGGGTCTCGGGGCGGAAGCGGAGCCAGGCCGCGAACCAGAGGGCGCCCAGGCCGCCGGACAGGAGCGCGACGCCGAAGGCGCCGGGCAGCCGGCCGTCGTGCACCGGGGACAGCTCGGCCTCGGCCACGAGGTTCCCGAGGCGCACCTCGCGGACCTCGTCCTTCCAGTACGTCACGGTGACCCGGCCGCCGGGGCGGGCCGCGGCGTGGACGGAGCCGTCGGACGGCATCCGCACCCGGTGCTCGGTGCGGGTCCCGGGGTCGGTGAGGACCAGGTAGTACTTCGTGGTCTTGCCGCCGGAGTCCTGCTCCTTGCGCAGGACGGTCGCCTCGGCCGTCACCCGGCAGGTGTCGGCGCGGGTCCCCTGCGGGCAGGGCGCGGCGGCCGCGTACGCCCGGTTGTCGGCCTCGGCGGGCACGATCAGGGCGAAGAGCACCGCGCCGAGCAGCACCAGGAGCGTGCCCGCGTACGTGAAGCGGGTGCCGCGCCGGCGCATGCGGTCGCGGTAGTCGTCGTGGGCCGGTATCCCGTTCACCCTGGTCCCTCCCCGTCCGGCTCCGGGCCGCCGGCCGGTGGTCCACCTTGCCCGCCGGGATCCGGCAGGGCAATTCGCGCGGCGGGCACCCGGGGCGACCGGGGACTGCCGGGCTCCGGCAACGGCTACTCCGGAGGGGCCTGTTCCGGCAGGAGGCGGCCGCGGCGGGAGAGCAGGAACTTCTTGAACGCCGCGACCGGAGGCGTGTCCGGGTGCCCCTCCAGCCAGGCCACGCCGATCTCGCGCACCGCCCGCTGCCCGGTCACCGTCAGCTCGACGACCCCGGGGCGCGGCACGGCCGGCGGCGGCAGCAGCGCCACGCCGAGACCCGCCGCGACCAGGCCGCGCAGCGTCTCCGCCTCCTCGCCCTCGAACGCGACACGCGGCGTGAAGCCCGCCTCCGCGCACAGGTCGTCGGTGATGCGGCGCAGCCCGTAGCCGGGTTCGAGGGTCACGAAGGTCTCGTCGGCGGTCTCGGCGAGCCGGATCCGCTTGCGGCCCGCGAGCCGGTGGTCCTCCGGGACGACCAGCCGCAGCCGCTGCTCGTCGAGGCGCCGGGCCACCAGGTCCGGCGCGTCGGGCACCGGCGAGGTCAGGCACAGGTCGAGCTCCCCGGCCCGCAGCCGCTCCAGCATCGCCTCCCCGTAGTTCTGCACGAGGCTGAAGCGGATGCGGGGGTGGTCGGCGCGGAAGGCGCGGATCAGGCCGGGCACCGTCTCGGTGCCCATCGTGTGCAGGAAGCCGAAGGCGACCTTGCCGGACTCGGGGTCCGCGTCGGCCCGTACGGACTCGGCGGCCTTCTCGACCTCGCCGAGCGCGCGCTCGACCGAGCCGAGGAAGGTGCGGCCTGCGGGGGTCAGGGACACGGTGCGGCCGTGCCGGGCGAAGAGGTCGACGCCCAGGTCCTGTTCGAGCCGGACGATCGCGCGGGACAGCGTCGACTGCGGGACGTTCAGCTCCTGCGCTGCACGGGTCACGTGCTCGGCGCGGGCCACCGCGGCGAAGTAGGAGAGCCGCGGCGCGAGCGACGTGACCATGTCTTCTGTGTCACCGGGCGGTGACAGGCGCGGCCGTGACCTGTGCTCATGCTGCATGGGAACGATTATGGCCGTTTCATGCATTGGACGCATCAGTCGGGGCGGGCCTACGTTCGACGCATGTCTCCCGCCAGTAGCCAGGCGGCCGCCACCCACGCGGTCGCCGCCCCCGTCCCCCCGTCCAGCGACCCGCGCACCGACGACACGCGCATGGCCCCGGGCGGGCCCGGCTACCGCCGGATGAGCCTCGCCCTCTTCCTCGCCGGCGTCGCCACCTTCGCGCTCCTCTACTCCACGCAGGCCCTGCTCCCCCTCGTCTCCGCGGACTTCGGGGCGAGCGCGAGCACGGCCAGCTGGACGGTGTCCGGAGCGACCTTCGCGCTGGCGCTGTGCGTGCTGCCGCTGAGCGCCCTGTCCGAGCGGTTCGGGCGGCGCGCGGTGATGACGGCCTCGCTGTCGGTGGCCGTCGTGGTCGGACTGCTGGTCCCCTTCGCTCCGTCGCTGGGCGTCCTGATCGCGCTGCGCGCCCTCCAGGGCGCCGCGCTCGCCGGACTACCCGCCTCCGCGATGGCGTACCTGGCGGAGGAGGTGCGGCCGAAGGCGCTGGTCGCGGCCATCGGACTGTTCGTCGCCGGCAACTCCATCGGCGGCATGAGCGGCCGGGTCGTGGGCGGCTGGATCGCCCAGGCCTGGGGCTGGCGCGCGGCCGTCGGCGTCATCGGCGTCATGGCCGTGGTCTGCGCGATCGCGTTCCGGATGCTGCTGCCCGCACCGAAGCACTTCACCCCGGGCTCGCTGCGCCCGCGCGCCCTGGCCCGCACGGTCGGCGGCCACCTCGCCAACCCGCTGCTGCGCCGCCTGTACATGATCGGTGCCCTGTTCATGACGGTGTTCGGCGCCGTGTACACGGTGATCGGCTACCGGCTGACCGCCGCCCCGTTCTCGCTCCCGCAGGGCGTCGTCGGGTCGATCTTCCTCGTGTACCTCGTCGGCACCCTCTCCTCGGCGGCGGCGGGACGGCTCGTCGCGCGGCTCGGCCGGCGCGGCACCCTGTACCTCGCGGCCGGTACGACGATGACGGGCCTGCTGCTCGCGCTGGTGCCCGCGTTCCCCGTGGTGCTGCTCGGGCTCGTGCTGATCACGGCCGGGTTCTTCGCCGGGCACGCGACGGCGTCCTCGTCCGTCAGCCACACCGCCACGCACGGCCGCGCGCAGGCCTCCGCGCTGTACCAGTCCGCCTACTACGTGGGCTCCAGCGTCGGCTCGGCTGTGGGCGCCGTCGCCTTCCACGCGCGGGGCTGGGCCGGGACCGTCGGCCTCGGCTGCGTCGCCGTCCTCGGCGTCGTGTCGCTCACCGTGTGGGGCACGTACGCGGCCCGTGCGCGGCGACGCGGGGCGACCGCGGCGGCACGTGCGGTGGCCGCCCACTGACCCACCGGCCCCGGGCCCTACCACAACGGCCTCCGGACCTGCGCATTTCGCGGGTCCGGGGGCCGTTGTCAGTGGGCTGCGGTAGCTTTCGAAGTGCTGGAGAAAGTGCTGGAGAAGAACTGGTACTCACAGCCGCTATGGGGGCGTTGGGACATGAGCGACACCGCGACGAAGCCGGAGCTCGAGGATCTGGAGAAGCACCGGGTCGAGCTGACCGGGTACTGCTACCGGATGCTGGGTTCGGCGTTCGAGGCCGAGGACGCCGTACAGGACACGATGGTGCGCGCGTGGCGCAGCTTCGACAAGTTCGAGGGCCGCTCCTCGCTGCGCTCCTGGCTGTACCGCATCGCGACGAACGTCTGCCTGGACCTGCTGAACGCGGGCAACAAGCGGGCCCGGCCGATGGATCTGACCGCCGCGGCCCCGCTCGCGCAGGCCGCGCTGACCCCGCGCCCGGACAATGTGTGGCTGGAGCCGATGCCCGACGCCCGCGTCCTGCCCACCGTGCACGACCCGGCCGAGGCCGCCGTCGCGAAGGAGTCGGTGCGGCTCGCGTTCGTCGCCGCGCTGCAGCAACTGCCGCCGAAGCAGCGGGTGGTGCTGCTCCTGCGCGAGGTCCTGGCCTGGAAGGCGACCGAGGTCGCGGAGCTGCTCGACACGACGGTCGCGTCGGTGAACAGCGCGCTCCAGAGAGCGCGGGCCACGCTCGCCGAGGCCCCGCCCGCCGACTCGGCGACGGCGGACCCGCTCGACGAGGAGCAGCAGAAGCTCCTGGAGCGCTACGTCGCGGCCTTCGAGGGCTACGACATGAAGGCGCTGACCGAGCTGCTCGCCGAGGACGCGGTCATGACGATGCCGCCGTTCGACCTGTGGCTGCGCGGCACCGACGACATCACCGGCTTCATGCTGACGATCGGTCACGAGTGCGAGAACTCGCGCCTGTTGCCGGTGTCGGCGAACGGGACGCCGGCCTTCGCGCACTACAAGCCCGACCCGGAGAACGGCGGATACACGCCGTGGGCCATCCAGGTCCTGGAGATCTCAGACGGCCGGATCGCCGGTTTCCACTGCTTCCTGGACCTCAGCAAGCGGTGGTTCCCGCTGTTCGGCGTCCCGGAGCACCTGGACGCCTGAGCCCGGATCGCTCGCACCCTCCGGGGCCAGCACGCCGTCGAGGCCGGTGAGGCCGAGCATCAGCGTGAGGCGGGGGGACGGATCCCGCAGCCGTATCCGTCCCCCGGCCCGCCGCGCGGCGAGCTGCATCCGGGCGAGCGCGTCGAGGGTGGCGAGGTCGGTGCTCGTCACGGCCGACACGTCGCAGACGACCGTACGGGCGTCCGCGCCGGCCGGGGCGCCGCGCAGGGCGGCACGGACCTGGTCGCACAGCAGCGGTGCGTCGCCGGCGCGGATCGGCCCGGCGAGCACGACGACGGAAGGGGTCGTTGAGGCAGCCACGTAGTCATGACCGTGCGGCGGCCCGGAACTCATCGGCGCCGGACGGACACCCGGCGTGTGCCGCGTCACGTCGGAGTGGATCACGTTGACCCGCGGCTCGCGCGCGGCCGAGGGTGGAGCCCGTGCAAGGGGTTCTGAACGGGTTCGCGGTCATCGCCGTCGTCATCGGCGTCGGCTATCTCATCGGCCGCAAGGGGTATCTCGGCGACGGCGGCCGGGACGTCCTCACGAAACTGGCCTTCCATGTGGCGACGCCGGCGCTGCTGTTCACGATGCTGGCGCGGGCCGACCTGTCCGTGATCCTCTCCCCGAGCCTCCTGGTCACGGCCCTGTCGACGCTGGCCGTCGCGGGGGTCTTCGTGTCGGTGGCGGTCGTACGCGGCTGGGGAGTGGGCCGCACGACGATCGGCGCGCTGTGCTCGTCGTACGTGAACTCGGGGAACCTGGGCATCCCCATCGCCGTGTACGTCCTCGGGAACGCCTCGCTGGTCGCTCCCGTGCTCCTGTTCCAGCAGATCGTGGTGACGCCGGTCGCGCTGACGATCCTGGATCTGGCGGAGGCGTCGGGGACACGGCAGTCGTGGTGGCGGCGGGTGCTCACGCCGCTGCGGAACCCGATCGCGATCGGGGCGCTCTCGGGAGTCGTGGTGTCGGCGACGGGGTGGACGGTGCCGGCGCCCGTCTTCGACCCGCTGAAACTCATCGCGAACATGTCGGTGCCGATGATCCTCATCGCGTTCGGGATCTCGCTGTGCGGGAGTGCGTGGCCGGGCGGGCCTGGGAAGGACCGGGTGCCGGTGCTGCTGTCCTCGGTGCTGAAGTCCGTCGGGCAGCCTGCCGTGTCGTGGGCGCTGGCGTCCTTCGTGTTCGGCCTGAGCGGGGCGCGGCTCCTGGACGTCGTCGTGACCTCGGCGCTCCCGGCGGCCCAGAACCTGTTCACGTACGCCAGCCGCTACGGGGTGGGCGAGAGGCTCGCCCGGGAGTCGATCCTGCTGTCGACGATGGGGTCGGTGCCGGTGCTAGTGGTGGTGGCGGCGCTGCTGGGCTGAGGCGTCAGGGCGTGGGGAATTCGCCGGTGTCGATCGTGAGGTCGAAGGGAGCGGGGAGCTGGAGAGGTTCCCCGAACTTCACGGTGCTCAGCGTCCGGTACACGTCTCCGGTGGGGTCGCCGTAGAGCGTGGACACGGGGCCTTGCCGCGACCAGCGGTCGACCAGCAGATAGAAGGGGATGCCCGCGGCGGCGTACGCGGCGCACTTGCTGATGCGGTCGTTCCGCGCGTTGGACTTCGAGGTGATCTCGACGACGAGCTCGGCCAGGGCGGCCGGGATGTGCGAGTCCGACTCCACGTCGTCCTGCCGGGGCGCCACGAGAATGTCCGGGATCAGCATCCCCAGACGGGACGGGACGGAAAGGGCGAGCGTCTGGAAGACCTCCCAGTCATCCGGAATCACGGAGTTCAGGCGCCGGTGGATGCGCGCTGCGATCACGTTGTGCTGGTACGCGGGTGAAGGTGACACGGTGATGGTCCCGTCGATGATCTCCACCTTGCTGCCCTCAGGCCATTCCATCTCCTCCCAGAACCGGACCAGTTCGTCCCAGCTCTGCTCGGGGTCATGGCGGACGGTGAGTGCGCTCATGGCGGTCTCCTTATCGGTGCGTCACCGATACCAGCATGCCGAACGGGACCGGCGGCGGTCCACCGATCCCGTTCACCCGAAAGAGGAAAGCGCAGGTCAGGCGATACGTTCCAGCACGATCGGCGCCGCCGTGAAGGGAGTGTCGACGGGGGCGATGTCGTAGGAACCCGTGAGCGCCTCCAGGGCGTAGGCGAAGCGCTCGGGGGTGTCCGTGTGGAGGGTCATCAGGGCCTGGCCCGCGAAGACGGAGTCGCCGGGCTTGGCGTGGAGTTCGACACCGGCGGCGGCCTGCACCGGGTCCTCCTTGCGGGCGCGCCCCGCACCGAGCCGCCAGGCGGCCAGGCCGACGCCCATCGCGTCGAGACGGGTCAGCACGCCGGGCTCCGCGGCCGTGACCACGTGCGTCTCCCGGGCCGTCGGCAGCGGGGCCAGCGGATCGCCGCCCTGCGCCGCGATCATGCCGCGCCACGCGTCCATCGCCGAGCCGTCCGCGAGCGCCTTCGCCGGGTCCGCGTCCTTCAGGCCCGCCGCGTCGAGCATCTCGCGGGCCAGCGCGAGGGTCAGTTCGACGACGTCGGCGGGGCCGCCGCCGGCCAGGACCTCCACCGATTCCCGTACTTCGAGCGCGTTGCCCGCGGTCAGGCCGAGCGGGGTGTTCATGTCGGTGAGCAGGGCGACGGTGGGCAGCCCGTGGTCGGCACCCAGGCCCACCATCGTGCGGGCCAGTTCGCGGGCCGCGCCGAGCTCCTTCATGAAGGCGCCGGAGCCCACCTTCACGTCGAGGACCAGCGAGCCGGTGCCCTCGGCGATCTTCTTGGACATGATCGAGGAGGCGATGAGCGGGATGCACTCGACGGTCGCGGTGACGTCGCGCAGGGCGTAGAGCTTCTTGTCCGCGGGGGCGAGGCCGCTGCCGGGGGCGCAGACGACGGCGCCGACGTCCTCCAGGGTGCGCATCATCTGGGCGTTGGTGAGGTTCGCGCGCCAGCCGGGGATCGCCTCCAGCTTGTCGAGCGTGCCGCCGGTGTGGCCGAGGCCGCGCCCGGACAGCTGCGGCACGGCGGCTCCGCACGCGGCGACCAGCGGGGCGAGCGGCAGGGTGATCTTGTCGCCGACGCCGCCGGTGGAGTGCTTGTCGGCCGTGGGCCGGGACAGCGCGGAGAAGTCCATGCGCTCGCCGGAGGCGATCATCGCGGCGGTCCAGCGGGCGATCTCCGCGCGGTCCATCCCGTTCAGGAAGATCGCCATGGCCAGGGCCGACATCTGCTCGTCGGCGACCTCGCCGCGCGTGTAGGCGTCGACCACCCAGTCGATCTGCTCGTCGCTCAGACGGCCCCGGTCCCGCTTCGTACGGATGACGGAGATGACGTCCATGGCTTTCCTGCCTTCCAGCAACCGGCTCTGCTTGCGTGGGACGACCGACTCTACGCGCATAGAACCGGTCGGAGAAAGAGGGCCCCGCCAACTCGCCGGGGCCCTGGGGGTGTTGCTCAGTCCTGCCCGCGCCCGAGGTTCTCGGGCCCGAACGCGTCCGGCAGCAGTTCGGCGAGCGGCCGCACTCCGGACGCGGTCTCCAGGAGGAGGTCCTTGCCGCCGAACTCGTAGAGGAGCTGGCGGCAGCGGCCGCACGGCATGAGGATCTCGCCCTTGCCGTCGACGCACGTGAAGTGGGTCAGGCGGCCGCCGCCGGTGAGCCGGAGCTGGGAGACGAGCCCGCACTCGGCGCACAGGCCGATGCCGTACGAGGCGTTCTCCACGTTGCAGCCGGTCACCGTGCGGCCGTCGTCGACGAGCGCCGCCGCGCCGACCGGGAAGCCCGAGTACGGGGCGTACGCGTGGGACATGGCCTCGCGCGCGGCCGCGCGCAGGGCCTCCCAGTCGGTCACGTCGGCGCCGGTCACTTGCCCTGGCCCTTCCGGTACGGCTGTCCGTTCGCCTTCGGCATGCGCAGGCGCTGGGCCGAGAGGGCGAGGACGAGCATGGTCAGGACGTACGGCATGGCCGTGGCGACCTGGCTGGGGACGGAGTCCGTGGTGGCGTACCAGAAGAACAGCAGCACGGAGACGGCGAGCGTGACGACCGCGCCGGTGATCTTCTTCTTCCAGATCAGCCAGGCCACGGCGAACAGCGCGAGGACGGCGATCAGGAGCAGCAGCGCGTGCGTGTTCTCGGTGCCGCCGCGGACCTTGAGGGTGTCGCTGTAGCCGAACAGACCGGCGCCGAGGGCGAGGCCGCCCGGCATCCAGTTGCCGAAGATCATGGCGGCGAGGCCGATGTAGCCGCGGCCGCCGGTCTGGCCCTCCAGGTAGTAGTTGGAGGAGACCTCGGAGAGGAACGCGCCGCCGAGGCCGGCCAGCGCGCCCGAGATGATCACGGCGAGGTACTTGTACTTGATGACGTTGACGCCGAGGGACTCGGCGGCGACCGGGTTCTCGCCGCAGGAGCGCAGGCGCAGGCCGAACGAGGTGCGCCACAGCACCCACCAGGACACGGGCACGAGGGCGACGGCGATGACGGTCAGCCAGGACACACCGGTCATGATGCCGCCGAGCAGGCCCGCGACGTCGGATATGAGGAAGTAGCCCTGCTTGTTGAGGTCGGCCAGCGCGTCGGCGAGGCCGGGCACGGTGAACTCGCCGAGGCTCGGGACCGCCGGGGACTGCCGGGAGGTGGCGCCGTCCATGCCGTCGTAGACGAGGACGGACAGGTAGCGGGTGGCGCCGAGGGCCAGGATGTTGATGGCCACACCGGAGACGATGTGGTTCACGTTGAAGGTGACGGTGGCGAGCGCGTGCACGAGGCCGCCGAGCGCGCCGCCGATCAGGGCGGCGACGACGCCGACCCAGGGGCCCCACTGGTAGCCGGCCCAGGCGCCGAACCAGGTGCCGAGGATGAGCATGCCCTCGAGGCCGATGTTGACCACGCCGGCGCGCTCGGCCCACAGGCCGCCGAGTCCGGCGAGGCCGATCGGCACGGCGAGGCGCAGCGCGGTGGACATCTGGCTGACGGAGGTGAGGCCGTTCGCGTCGGTGATCAGGCGGACCGCCGAGACCAGGCAGAGCAGCCCGGCGACGATCAGCATCAGGACGGGAAGGCTGAGCTTGCGCCGGGCCGCCGGGGCGGCGGCAGGCGTCTTGTCGAGTGCGGGAGCCGTGCTCATCGGGCCGCCACCTCCTTCTTCGTGTCGTTGTTGTCGTCGCTGTCGTCGGGGCCCGCGGTGGCGAGGACGTGGCCCGCGGCGAGTTCGGCGCCGACCCTGCTCTGCTGGCGGCGGGTGCCCCAGACGCGGACGGACTCGTAGGAGACGACCACGGCGATGACGATGAGGCCCTGCATGATCGTGGCGATCTCGGAGCTGTAGCCCTGCAGGTCCAGCGGGTCGGCGGCGTTGAACAGCCACGACAGCAGGAGCGAGGCGAGGGCCATGCCGGCCGGGCTGTTGCGGCCGAGCAGCGCGACGGTGATCGCGTTGAAGCCGAGCGAGGCCGGGAAGGAGTCGGAGAAGGTGTGCGTCGAGCCGAGCAGCGTGGGCAGGCCCGCGAGGCCCGCGACCGCGCCGGACAGCAGCATCGCGGTGAGCACCATCTTCTTGGCGGAGACGCCGGAGGCGGCGGCCGCGGACTCGGAGGCACCGGAGGCGCGCAGGTCGAAGCCGAAGCGGGTGCGGTTGAGCATCACCCAGTAGACGATGCCGAGGAGCACGGCGACGACGACGAAGCCGTAGACGGTGCCGACGGTGTCGCCGAGGTTGATGCCGGGGAACCAGCCGGCCTTGTCCATCTCGCCGGTCGTGCGGTTGTTGCCGACGGCGACGCCGAACGCGTCCTCGAGGGTGAGGTAGGCGATGACGGACGCCGCGATCGAGTTGAGCATGATCGTGGAGACGACCTCGCTGACGCCGCGGGTCACCTTGAGGACGCCGGCGATGCCGGCCCACAGGGCGCCGGTGACGGCGGCCGACAGGATCAGCAGCGGGATCTGGAGGAAGGCCGGGAAGGCGATGTGCGCGCCGACGATGGCGGCGACACAGGCGGCGAGCCGGTACTGGCCCTCGACGCCGATGTTGAAGAGGTTCATCCGGAAGCCGATGGCGACCGCGAGCGCGCCGATGTAGAGGCCGGCGGCGTCATTGATGATGAGGACCTGGACGTCGGAGAACGTCGCCTGCTCGAACATGATCGAGAACGGCTCGACCGGGTTCTCGCCGGAGGCGAGCAGCACGAGCGAGGTCAGGGCGAACGCGACGACCAGCGCGATCACGGGACCGGCGGCCGCGAGCAGGATCCGCTCGGAGTCCCAGCGCTTGGGGTTGTTCATGGTCAGGCACCGTCTTCCGTGTGCTCCAGGTGGCCCGAGGCGGCACCGGTCATGGCGGATCCCAGCTCTTCCGGGGTGATGGAGGCCGGGTCGGCGTCGGCGACCAGGCGGCCGTCGTAGATGACCCGGAGGGTGTCGGACAGGCCGATCAGCTCGTCGAGGTCGGCCGAGATGAGCAGCACGGCCAGACCCTCGCGGCGGGCCTCGCGGATCTGGTCCCAGATCTGCGCCTGCGCGCCGACGTCCACGCCGCGGGTGGGGTGGGCGGCGATCAGGAACTTGGGGGCGTGGCTCATCTCGCGGCCGACGATCAGCTTCTGCTGGTTGCCGCCGGACAGGGAGGCGGCCGTGACGTCGATGCCGGGCGTGCGGACGTCGTACTCCTTGACGATCCGCGTCGTGTCGGCCTGGGCGGCCTTCGGGTCGAGCCACATGCCCTTGGAGTTGGGGGCCTCGGTGACGTGGCCGAGGATGCGGTTCTCCCACAGGGGCGCGTCCAGGAGCAGGCCGTGGCGGTGCCGGTCCTCGGGGATGTAGCCGATGCCGGACTCGCGGCGCTTGCGGGTGGCCCAGGAGGTGATGTCGTCGCCGAGGAGGGTGACGGTGCCGCTGTCGGCCTGGGTGAGGCCGATCAGGGTCTCGATGAGCTCGGTCTGGCCGTTGCCCTCGACGCCCGCGAGGCCGAGCACCTCACCGGCGTGGATGGTGAAGGTGATGCCGTCGAGGAGCGGCTTGCCGCCGCCGGGGGCGCACAGGCGCAGGTCGTCGGCCTGGAGCACGGGGCGGTCGGTGACCGTGGAGTCGGCGGTCTCCGGCGTGGGGAGCTCGCTGCCGACCATCAGCTCGGCGAGCTGCTTGGGGGTCGTCTCGGCGGGGACGGCGGTGCCGACCGTGGTGCCGCGCCGGATGACGGTGATCTCGTCGGCGACGGAGAGGACCTCGCCGAGCTTGTGCGAGATGAAGATGACCGACAGGCCCTCCGCCTTGAGCTCGCGCAGGTTGTCGAAGAGCGCGTCGACCTCCTGCGGGACGAGGACGGCGGTCGGCTCGTCGAGGATCAGGGTGGTGGCGCCGCGGTAGAGGACCTTGAGGATCTCGACGCGCTGGCGGTCGGCGACGCCGAGGTCCTCGACGAGGACGTCGGGGCGGACGCCGAGGCCGTAGCGCTCGGATATCTCGAGGATCCTGCGGCGGGCCTTCGCGCCGATCCCGTACAGCTTCTCGCTGCCGAGGACGACGTTCTCGAGGACGGTGAGGTTGTCCGCGAGCATGAAGTGCTGGTGCACCATGCCGATGCCGCGGGCGATCGCGTCGGCGGGCGAGGAGTAGGAGACCTGCTCGCCGTGGATGGTGATGGTGCCCTCGTCCGGCTTCTGCATGCCGTAGAGGATCTTCATCAGCGTGGACTTGCCCGCGCCGTTCTCACCGACGAGGGCGTGCACGGTGCCCTTGCGGACGGTGAGGCAGATGTCGTGGTTGGCGACGACGCCGGGGAACCTCTTGGTGATGCCCTTGAGTTCTACGGCGACGGCGGTCGGCGGGGAGCTTGACGTGGCGATGGCGCACTCTCCTGGGAAAGGGGGCCGGCTACACGCGTAGCGCCCCAACATCGGTGTGCGAGAAGTGGGTTCGAGCGACTTCGAGCGATGTCGAGTGGGTCGAGTGTTCGGACTGCGATGACGAGCAGGATCGCACGAACGGGGTACGGGGCAGAAGCGCCCCGCACCCCGGTTGTGGCACCGCTTACTTGGCGGGCTTGAGGTCGACCTTGATGGAGCCGTCGACGATGCCGGCCTGGGCCTTCTTCAGGGCCGCCTGGAGCTTCGCGTCGCTCTTGAACGCCGGGTTGGAGTCGGCCAGGGAGACCTCGCCCGACTTCAGGTCACCGGTGATGACGCCGGTCTGCGGCTTGCCGTCCTTGACGGACTGCGCCAGGTTGAAGATCGCCTTGGCGACGTCCTTCGTGGCGGAGGTGATGATCGCGTCCTTGTACTTCGCCAGGGCCTTCTGGCCGTACTGGTCGGAGTCGACGCCGATGGCGAGCTTCTTGGCGCCGGCGGCGGCCTCGATCACGCCCTGACCGGACAGGCCGGCCGCGTGGTAGACGACGTCGGCACCGTCCTCGATCTGCTTCTCGGCGGCGGCCTTGCCGAGGTCCGGGGAGGCGAAGCCCTTGGCGGGGTCCTCGTCGAGGTACTGGACCTCGACCTTGACGCCCTTCTTGGTGTCCTTGACGCCCTGCTCGAAGCCGGCCTGGAACTTGTTGATCAGCGCGTTGTCGACGCCGCCGACGAAGCCGACCGTGTCGGACTTGGTCTTCAGGGCGGCGGTGACGCCGGCGAGGTAGGAGACCTCGTTCTCCTGGAAGACCAGGTCGGCGATGTTCTTCCCCTGGACCGAGGAGTCGTCGACGATGCCGAAGGTGACCTTCGGGTACTTCGCCGCGGCCTCCTTGACGGCCGGGGCGTAGGAGTAGCCGATGCCGACGATCGGGTTGTAGCCGGCCTTCGCCAGGTTCACCAGGCGGGCGGTCTTGTCGTCGTCGGACTCGCCGTCCTTGGGCTCCTGGTCGGCGACCTGGTAGCCGAACTCGCTCTTGGCCTGCTTCAGACCCTCGTAGGCGGCGTCGTTGAACGACTGGTCGCCCTTGCCGCCCACGTCGTAGGCGATGGCGAGGCCCTTCTCCTTGCCGCCTTCGGACTTGGCGGCGTCCGAGGACGTGCCGCCACAGGCGGCGAGGGCGAGGGCGAGAGAGGCGGTGGCGGTGCCTGCGACCGCTATGCGGGAAACCCGGCGCATTGAGAAGTGCTCCTTCGTACAAGCGCCGGGACAGCAGTGACCGACGCTGAGTTCGCCGCAGAGTAACGCGCGTAGACAAAACATAAAACCCCTAATGTCCAACCTGTTACCGGCCAGAAACGAGGCACGCGTCACACGCTCCGGAGGCCTTCGCGAACGCGAAGAAGGGCGGGCGCTGAAGGGATCAGCGCCCGCCCTTGACGTTGTACGTATGACGCGGCCCCCGCCGCGCCGGGGTCACTTCTTCGGCTTGGTGTCCACCTTGATCGTGCCGTCGACGATGCCCTGCTTGGCCTTGGCGACCGCGTCGGCGAGACCGGGGATGGTCTTGTACTGGGGGTTGGTCTCGGCCACGCCGACACCGTCGACCTTGAGGTCGAAGGTCTGCACGCCGCTGAGCGGCTTGCCGTCCTTCACCGACTTCGCCAGCGTGTAGACGGAGCCGCCGACCTCCTTGAGCGCGGAGGTGAGGATGTAGTCCTTGTACTTGTCGAGCGTCTTCTGCGCGTACTGGTCGGAGTCGACGCCGATGACCCACTTCTTCTGCTCGGCGGCCGCCTTGATCACGCCCTGACCGGACAGGCCGGCCGCGTGGTAGATCACGTCGGCGCCGTCCTCGAGCTGCTTGTCGGCGGCGGCCTCACCGAGGTCGGGGCTCGCGAAGCCCTTCGCGGGGTCCTCGTCGAGGTACTGGACCTCGACCTTGACGCCCTTCTTGGTGTCGGCGACGCCCTGCTCGAAGCCGGCCTGGAACTTGTTGATCAGCTCGTTGTCGACACCGCCGACGAAGCCCACGTGGTTCGACTTGGTCGCCTTGGCGGCGGCGACGCCGGCCAGGTACGAGGACTCGTTCTCGGCGAAGACCAGCGAGGCCACGTTGTCGCCCTCGACGACGGAGTCCACGATGCCGAAGGTCGTCTTCGGGAACTTCTTCGCGACGTCCTTCATGGCGGGGCCGTACGCGTAGCCGATGCCGACGACCGGGTTGTAGCCCGCCTTCGCCAGGTTGCTCAGGCGCTGGGCCTTGTCGTCGTCGGACTCGCCGTCCTTGGGCTCCTGGTCGGCCGTCTTGTAGCCGAACTCCTTCTGGGCCTTGACCAGGCCCTCGTAGGCGGAGTCGTTGAAGGACTGGTCGCCCTTGCCGCCCACGTCGTAGGCGATGGCCAGACCCAGGTTCTTGCCGGAGCCGCCGTCCTTGTTGTTCTCACTGCTGGTGCCGCCACACGCGGTGGCGGCGAGCGCCAGACCCGTGACACCTATCGCGATCTGCGTAAGCCGCGTTACTCGACGCATCAGGAAGTTCCCCAATCATCCAACACGCCTGGTGTGGCGCTCAGTTCGGCGCACGATAACGCGCGTAGAACCGCCGCGTAATGCCCTTGCCTGGGCCGTTATCGATTCGTGCCGCCCGCCGGTGACGGTGGGGTCCATCGTGGCGGCGAACGGTGACGAATCGGTCGCCGATCGGCCTCGGACGCGTCTCGCTCGGGGTGTCCGGGGCCGGTCGGGGTCAGGCCTGGGCGTCCAGGAGGGCGGCGGCCGTGAACAGCTCGACGCCGACCGTGATCGCGTCCTCGTCCGCGTCGAAGTCGCCCTGGTGCAGATCGCGGCTGGTCCGGTCGCCCGGGGCCTTCACGCCGAGCCGGGCCATCGCGCCCGGCACGTGCTCCAGGTACCAGGAGAAGTCCTCGCCGCCGAGGCTCTGCGTCGTGCCCTCCACGGCGTCCGCGCCGAGGCGGGCCGTCATCGCGTCGCGGAGCAGCTCGGTGACCGCCGGGTCGTTGACCACGGGCGGCACGCCGCGGATGTAGTCGACGACCGGCTTCGCCCGGTACAGCTCGGCGATCTCCTGGATCGCCCCGTGCACCAGGTCCGGGGCCGCCCGCCAGGACTCCAGGTCCAGGCAGCGGACCGTGCCGGACAGCTCGGCGTGCTGCGGGATCACGTTGCACGCGTGGCCCGTCTCCAGGCGGCCCCAGGTGACCGCGAGGCCCGAGCGGGCGTCGACGCGGCGGGCGACGACCGCGGGCACCTCGGTGGCGACCTTGGCGGCGGCCGTGACCAGGTCCGTCGTCAGGTGCGGCCGCGCGGTGTGCCCGCCGGGGCCGTCGAGCGTGACCTCCAGGCGGTCGCAGGCCGAGGTGATCGCGCCGGCCCGCAGCCCGATCCGGCCCGCGTCGACCTTCGGGTCGCAGTGGACGCCGATGATGCGGCGCACCCCGTCGAGCACCCCGCACTCGATCACGTCGGGGGCGCCGCCGGGCAGCACCTCCTCGGCGGGCTGGAAGATCAGCCGCACCGGGCGCGGGAGCCGGCCCCGCCGGTGCAGTTCGGCGAGGACGAGCCCCGCGCCGAGCACGACGGTGGTGTGCACGTCGTGGCCGCAGGCGTGGGCGCGGTCCGGGACCGTGGAACGGTACGCGCAGTCGGTCTTGGTGTCCGGGATGGGCAGCGCGTCGATGTCGGCCCGCAGCGCGAGCATCTCGCGGCCGCCCTCCCACTCCCCCGTCTCCGTGCCGGTGCCGATGTCACAGACGAGGCCGGTGCCGATGCCGAGCACCCGCGGTACGAGTCCGGCGCGCTCCAGGCGCGCCTTGATCGCCGCGGTGGTGCGGAACTCCTGATTGCCCAGCTCGGGGTGCATGTGCAAGTCGCGGCGGAACGCGATGAGTTCGGCACGGAGCTCTGCGGGCAGGGTGCCGGGGAGGGATGCGCCGGTGGCGGTCTCCCCGGGCTCGTCGGCCTCGGACTCTCGGGACATCAACTGGTTCACCCTCTGAAGGGTAGGGCGGTACAGGGGTCAACCAACGCGCGATCAACAAAAGTTCAGCCGGATTGGGGTAAGAAAAACCGTCGGAGTCCGCATGCTGATCACCCGGGGCGGGTATGACCTCTCTTTCTTCCACCAGTGTCGGCGAACTGTGGGCCGACGGCCACCGGCTGCCCGCCGGGGACGCGCTGCATCTGCCCGACGGCAGGTCGTACCGCGTCGGCCTCGATCCGTCGGTGCCCGCCGGGTTCCGGCTCCTGGAGCGCGTCCCGGTGTCGGCGGAAGAGGTCGCGTACGTCGACGGACTCGTCGAGGTGCGGCTAGAGGATGGCGGTGTGCTGTGGGGCGGCGAGGGTGATCACGGGTCGCAGGGGTTCGCGGCGCGGCTGACTGCGGGCGGGGCGCTCGTGTGGGCGCTGTTCCTGGAGGAGGCGAATCCGTTCACGCGGGTCGCCGTGGAGGGGCCGCAGGCCGTGTTCCGGTCGACGTCGGGGGTCGTGGTGCGCCTCGGCGTGGAGGGGCCGGGGTCGGTCCGAGTCAGACCGTGCGGACGCCGCGGGCCGATCCGGCGATGCCGCGGAGGAAGCCCTGGGCGTGGTCGGAGACGCCCTCGCTGAGCCAGCTCGGGTCGATCTCGCAGACCGCGACCTTGACGCCGGTGCCCTCCAGAGCGATCGGCAGGGTGTGCACGACCGTGGACGGGAAGCTGAGGATCGTGCCGCCGATGGGGCCGCGGCGGGCGATCAGTTCGAGGGGCAGGTCGGGGCGGACCACTTCGAGGCCGGTCTCGCCGGCGAGACGGTGCAGTTTGTCGGCGCTCTCGCGGCGGTGCGCGAAGTAGCGGGTGGCGCCGTGCGCGGCGGCGAGGCCGCCGACCGCCTGGAGGTAGCGGTCGAGGTCGACGACCCCGGTCTCGACCAGGGACGTGCCGACGAGGTCGGCGCCGCGGGTGATGCGGGGCGGGCCGAAGCGGGCCCGGGTCCACGCGTAGGCGTTGGTGGTGACGGTGACGCCGTCGGGCACCTCCTCGACGGGCATCGACGTGAACAGGGAGACGGTGGTGCGGCCGGGCGCAGGGGTGAGCCTGCGGCGGGCGGCGGCGGACACGGGGGCGAAGACGAGGTCGCGGGGGCCGGGGCGGCCGCCGCGCCGGTGCCACCGGACGAGCCGCTCGCCGCGGGCCAGTTGGGAGACGAACTCCATGGTGGCGGTGCCGTCGTCGACGACGACGAGGTCGCGGGACCTGCGGCCGCGGAACGAGTACAGCGTCAGCAGCAGCTGGACGTAGCGGGAGAACGGGTCGCCGATGACGACCCGGTCGGCGGCGCGCAGGGCGCCGGCGAGTCCGCCGATGGTCTGGAACGGGGCGGCGGGTCCGCCCCGCGCCTCCTCCCAGCGCACGGTGTGCCCGTCGGCGCGGGCGAGCTCGGCCATGCGCCGGAGCTGGCCGCGGGTCATCGGGTCCGTGGGCGAGAGGACCACGACGGTCGCCTCGGCTCCGGCCAGGTGCGCCCACTCCAGGACGTTGAGAAGCTGCACCGGGCTCTCGACGAAGCACAGCGTGCTGCTGAACGTACTGCTGCTGGACATGCGGCCCCCTCCTGAGGGACACCGAGACGGTCCGGCGCCCCGATAGGGGGCGCCGGACCGTCGGGGTGGTGAGGGTCAGACGCCGACCGGCTCGCCGGCGGCGTCGGCGATCTCCGACTCGGCGACGACGCCCGCGACGCGGCGCAGCTTCTTCATCGGGCCGAGCTCGGACTCGTAGACCTTCTTGACGCCGTCACCGAGGGAGGCCTCGATGGTGCGGATGTCGCGGACGAGGCGGGTGAGGCCCTGCGGCTCGACGGAGGCGGCCTGGTCGGAGCCCCACATGGCGCGGTCGAGGGTGATGTGGCGCTCGACGAAGGTGGCGCCGAGGGCGACGGCGGCCAGGGTGGTCTGGAGGCCGGTCTCGTGGCCGGAGTAGCCGATCGGGACGTTCGGGTACTCGGCCTGGAGGGTGTTGATGACGCGGAGGTTGAGCTCCTCGGCCTTGGCCGGGTACGTCGACGTGGCGTGGCAGAGCAGGATGTTGTCGGAGCCGAGGACCTCGACGGCGTGACGGATCTGCTTCGGCGTCGACATGCCGGTGGAGAGGATGACGGTGCGGCCGGTGGCGCGCAGGGCGCGCAGCAGCTCGTCGTCGGTCAGGGAGGCGGAGGCCACCTTGTGGGCGGGGACGTCGAACTTCTCCAGGAAGGCGACGGCCTCGGTGTCCCACGGGGAGGCGAACCAGTCGATCCCCTTCTTCTTGCAGTAGGTGTCGATCTGGCGGTACTCGTCCTCGCCGAACTCGACGCGGTGGCGGTAGTCGATGTACGTCATGCGGCCCCAGGGGGTGTCCCGCTCGATGTCCCACTGGTCGCGCGGGGTGCAGATCTCGGGGGTGCGCTTCTGGAACTTGACGGCGTCGCAGCCGGCTTCGGCGGCGGCGTCGATCAGCTTGAACGCGTTCTCCAGGTCGCCGTTGTGGTTGATGCCGATCTCGCCGGTGACGTACACGGGGCGGCCGGGGCCCGCGGTGCGCGAACCGAAGGTGCGGAGGCGGGAGTTGTCAGCAGACATGTGGGTCACACGTTCCTTACTTGTTTTCGAGGGGTTCGAGAGAGTCGCGAGAGGTGAGGGAGGGGCCGAGGATCCAGCCGGCGATCTCCCGGATCGCGCCTTCGCCACCGGGGAGGGTGGTGACCGCGCGTGCGGCGCCGCGCACGACGTCGTGGGCGCTCGCGACCGCCACGGGCCAGCCGGCGACGGCGAAGCTCGGGAGGTCGTTGACGTCGTTGCCGACGTAGAGCACGCGCTCCGGCGCGATGCCCTGTTCCTCGCACCACTGCTTGAGCGCGAGGTCCTTGCGGTCGATGCCGTGCAGGACCGGGATCTTGAGCTTCCGGGCCCGGGCGGCGACGACCGGGTTCACTTCCGTGGACAGGATCAGCATGTGGAGGCCGCTCCTGCGGAGGGCCGCGATGCCGAGTCCGTCACCGCGGTGCACGGTGACGAACTCCCGTCCGTCGGCGTCGATCAGCACCTTGTCGTCGGTCTGGGTGCCGTCGAAGTCGAGGACGACCGCGTCGACGTCCTCCCGGGTGGGGAGGGTGCGTGCCGCGGTGTCGAAGAGGGGGGCCAGCGCGCGGGCGCGGGCGAGGTCGTGCGGGTCGTCGATCTCCAGGACCCGGGCGGGGTCGGTGCGGACGAGTTCCGTACGGCCGAAGAAGCGGTGTTCGTGGCGGCGGAAGCCGCGGGCGTCCATGGCGTAGACGGCGCCGGTCTCCAGGAGGTCCTGGGGGCGGTCCTGGCGGCGGGGCCGGAAGGACTTGTCGTGGTTGACGCCGTGGCCGCCGGGTTCCTGCCCGCTGTCCGCCGTCCCCTCGCGCCACACGAAGCCGTGGAACGGGGCGACGGTCAGGGCGCTGTCGGCGCCCTCCTCGACGACGGCGCGGACGACGCCGTCGATGTCCTCGCGGACCAGGAAGGGGCTCGTGCACTGGACGAGGAGGACGACGTCGACGGACGCGCCCTGGAGCCCTTCGTGGGTGTCCATGGCGTGCAGCACGGCGGCCTCGGAGGTGGCCGTGTCGCCGGCGATGGCGGCGGGCCGGGTGACGACCTCGGCGCCGGCCTCCCGGGCGGCGGCGGCGATGGCCGCGTCGTCCGTGGAGACGACCACGTCGGTGACGTACCGGGTGGCGAGGCACTCGCGCACGGCGCGGGTCACGAGGGGGACACCGCCGACCGGGGCGAGGTTCTTGGCGGGCACCCCCTTGGATCCGCCGCGGGCGGGGATCACCGCGAGCACGCGGCGTACGGGAGCGGCGGTGCCGGCGTCGGGGTCGGTCATCTGCGCTTCTCCTTCGGGCAGTCGGGGGCGGTCGGAGCGGTCTTCGGGGGCGGTCACAGTTCGCCCATCCGGCGGATCACGGGGGCGACGCGCTGGACTCCGTGGCGGTAGGCGCCCCGGGCGGCGCGGCGCACGACCCGGCGCACGGCCGAGGGGTCGCGGTCGCCGGCCGGGGCGCCGGGCAGCGGGCTGCCGTCGGGCGCGAGGTGGTGGCGGGCGAGGATCCGCGGCAGGTAGCCGGGGGCCGTGGTGGGGCTGTAGTAGGGCTCCAGGGGCGGCCGGTCGGCGGCGAGCAGCGTCTCGACCCTGGCGCGGGCGCCGTCGAAGGCCTGCCCGTACGTGCCGTCGGCCGCGACGCCCTGCCGGGCGACCCAGTCGGGGTCGGGGGCGGGCAGTTCGCCGGCGTCGATCCGGTCCCAGGACAGCAGGCAGCCGGAGCCGGTGAAGTGGTGGTTGCCGAGCGCCTCGCGCACGCCGAGGTCGGTGAGCAGCACGGTCGGGATCCGCCGGTGCAGCGCTTCGAGGGCGGCGGTGGAGCTGACCGTGACGAGCAGGTCGGTGTGGTCGAGGACCTCGCCCATGTTCCCGTACACGAGACGGACGTTGGGCGGGAGTTCGAGGCGCTGGGCGAGCTTCTGGTAGGGGGTCTCCTCGATGTGCGTGGTGTGTTCGCCGGGCTTGCTGCGCAGCTTGAGGAGCACCTCGCGGTCGGGGTGCGCCTTCGCGTGCCGCACGAGCCGTTCGAGGAGGTAGCGGCGGTCGGCGACGGTGTCCGGGACGGACGGCTGGGCGGCGAAGACCACGGTGTACGGGTCGTGCGGCTTGTCGTAGGGGGTGCCGCCGAGGAAGGGCAGCGCGCACTCGGTGACGGAGCCGGCGTCGGCGCCCACGCCCTCGTACACGGCGCGGAACCGGTCCGCGTCGTAGGCCGAGTTGGCGAGGACGACGTCCGCGCCGTGGCGCAGCAGCAGACCGTCGGCGAGCTTCTCGTAGACGACGCCGACGTAGCCGGTGACGACGACGGGCCGGCGGGTCACGCCGCGCCAGGCGTGGGCGAGTCCGTGCAGTACGGCCTGGACGGCTCCGCCCACGAGGGCGAGGACGACCACGTCGTACTCTTCGGGTGCGCGTTCCATCTCGCGCAGGAACTCGACCGCGGTGACCTCGCGCAGCCGGTCGGCGCGCACGCCGACCTCGGTGAGCTGGCGGGGGGTGGGGGTCGCTCGGCCGCGCAGCAGAAACCCGTCGAGGGCGACGTCTTCGCTGCGGAGCCGGGCCGCGGTCAGGGCACCCCATTTCCATCGGGTGTCGGAGTCCGCGAGCACGGCGACCCGGGGGGTCTTCTCGTTCCTTGCTGGCACGTCGAGAAAGTTAGGAAGGCATTTCGAGCCGCGGCCCAACCGGAGTGCAACAAACGGTTAACAGCGCACCGACGAATGGGGAATCGGCCCGGGATTCGGGCCGCGCCAGGGCTGGTTCACGGTCCCGCCACACGTCGTTCACCTGGCATCAAGGTGACGGTCAAGACGAATGCCGGGCGGGCCGCCTAACGTCACGGACGTGGTCAAGCTCTCCGTCATCGTGCCGTTCTACAACGTGCAGCAATACGCGCCAGACACGCTCCGAAGTCTGCGCGCCAACGCACGTGAAGACTTCGAATTCATTCTCGTCGACGACTGTTCCAGGGACGAGACCCCGGACATTCTCGCGCGCGCCGAGCGCGAGCTGCCGGGCGCGGTCGTCGTCAGACACGAGACGAACGGGGGACTCGCCACCGCGCGCAACACCGGCCTGGACCGGGCGCGCGGCGAGTACCTGACGTTCCTGGACGGGGACGACTGGCTCGCGCCCGGGTACTACGGGCAACTGGTGGCCGCGATAGAGGGCCTGGGCTGCGATTTCGTGCGCACGGACCATGTCCAGTGCACGGCGCGGGCGCGGTCGGTGCACCGGGTGCCGCACGGGCTGCGCGACGTCGTCATGGACCCGCGCGAGGCGATCCTGCCGGCGGACCGCTCGACGTCCGTCGACTACGCGTACGCGTGGGCCGGGATCTATCACCGCAGGCTGGCCGACCAGGGGCTGCTGCACTTCACGGACGGGCTGCGCACGGCGGAGGACCGGCCGTGGATCTGGCGGCTGCACCGCGAGGCGAAATCCTTCGCGGCCGTCGGACTTCTCGGCGTCTTCTACCGGCGCGGGGTCGCCTCTTCACTGACCCAGATCGGTGACGTACGACAACTCGATTTCATTCGCGCATTCGACCAGGTCGTACGGGAAACCGCGCAGGACCGCGACGCCGACCGGCTTCTTCCGAAAGCGGTGCGCACTTATTGCGCCATCATTTCCCATCATCTGGGATCCATCGAAAGGTTCGAACCGCCCGTGGCGCGGAAATTGAAGTCACTCAGCGCGGCGGCGCTCAAGCGCATGCCGCAGCAGGTGCTGGACGACGCGCTCGACTCGATGGACGTCCAGCGGGCGACCCGGCTGCGCCGCCTGCGCCGCCGCCCCGTCAGTGCGGAGGCCGCCGCGTGACCACCCGCATCCTCCTCGCCTCCACGCTGTACGGCACGGCCACGCTGGCGGCGGCGCTCGACGCCGAGGCGTTCACGCCCGTCGACCGCACGATCCTCCTCGTCGCCAACAACGCGGCGACGCCCGAGACGACGCCGTCGGTCGACGTGATGCCGGGCTTCGAGCGGCTGCGCGACCGGTTCGACGACGTGCTGTCGTGGAACGAGGCGATCGCCCCGTTCCACCCCGGCGGCTGGGCGCCGCGCCCGGACGATCTCCCCCTGTGGGAGCGCTACTTGAGGCTCCTGTGGAACCTGGGCGACGACGACGTCGAGCTCGCCGTCGAGTCGATCCAGGTGAACCCGGCCATGGCCGTCGCACAGATCTTCACCGGCGCGCCCGTCGACGTGTACGCGGACGGCCTGATGAGCTACGGCCCGACCCGCAACAAGATCGACCCGCTGGTCGGCACCCGGGTGCGCCGGCTGCTCCATCTGGACCTGGTGCCGGGGCTGCGGCCGCTGCTGCTCACCGAGTTCGGCGTCCCGCCGGAGATCGTCCCGACGGAGGCCTTCGTCAAGGTCCTCGCCGAACTCGGCGACACGGCCGACGCGTTGCCCGAGGTCCCCGGCGAACCGGCCCTGCTGCTCGGCCAGTACCTCTCCGCGCTCGACATCCTGAGCGCGGAGGAGGAAGAGGAGCTGCACGTCCGGATGATGCGCGGGGCCGTCGAACTCGGCCACCGCAGCATCGTGTTCAAGCCGCACCCGACGGCTCCGGCCCGCTGGTCGCGCACGCTGGAGAAGGAGGCGGAGGCGCTCGGCGTCGAGCTCACCGTCCTCGACACCCCGGTCCTCGCCGAGGTCCTCTACCAGCGCACCCGCCCGGCCCTCGTCGTCGGCTGCTTCTCGACGGCCCTGCTCACGGCCTCCGCCCTGTACGGGATCCCGGTCGCCCGGGTCGGCACCGAGACGCTGCTCGACCGGCTCGCCCCGTACCAGAACAGCAACCGCGTGCCCGTCACGATCGTCGACGCGCTGCTGCCCGAGCTGGGCGACCGCGCGGGCGTCGCCTCCCAGGAACAGGGCTTCTCCGTCTCCGAGTTGACGGAGCTGCTGCGGGCGGTGGGCTTCGCGATGCAGGCGAAGATCTACCCGGACCTGCGCCCGGCCGCCGAGCGCTACCTGTCCGCGCATCTGAACGCGCACACCTGGCGGTACTTCAAGCGCCGTCGGCTGACCTCGCTCGGCCTGCCCGGGGCCGTCCCGACCCAGCTCGCCTTCATCCCGCGCAACGCCGCGGTGCGCCGGGTGGCGCGGCGGGCCCGATCCTTCAAGCGAGCAGCACTCGGATGACCGTCACCGGCACGACCGCAGCCTCCGCCATACCCGTCCCGGACGGGGTGGACACCGGCCCGCCGCCACCGGCCGCCCCGCGTGCCGTGCCGCGCCTGTACGCCCTCGACGGGCTGCGGCTCGTCGCCGCGCTGATGGTCGCGGCCTACCACTACGGCGGGCGGGGCGGCGAGGTGTCCCGGGCCTGGGGCAGCTCACCGGCCGAGCAGTTCCCCTCGCTGCACGGCTGGTTCGCGTACGGCTGTCTCGGGGTGCAGATCTTCTTCGTCATCAGCGGGTTCGTGATCTGCATGAGCGGCTGGGGCCGGCCGCTGCGCTCCTTCTTCGCCTCGCGCGCCTCCCGGCTGCTGCCGTCCTACTGGGTGGCGATCGTGCTGGTGACGGCGGTGTTCGCGCTGCCGGTCGTCGCCTACGAGGCCGTCGGGCCCAGCGACGCGCTGGTGAACCTGACCATGCTCCAGCAACCACTGGGCGTGGACCGGGTGCTCGGGGTGTGCTGGACACTGTGGGCGGAGGTCCGCTTCTACGCGCTGTTCGCCCTGTTCGTCGTCCTGCCCGGCGCCTCGCGCCACCGGGTGCTGCTGTTCTGCGCGGTGTGGACGATGGCTGCGGCGCTGGCCGACGCCGCGAACGAGCCGCTGCTCGAACTCGTCCTGATGCCGGAGTACGCGCCGTTCTTCATCGGCGGCATCGGCCTGTACCTGGTGCACCGGGACCGGCGTGACGTCACCGCGTGGGGCGTCGTCGCGGTCGGCTGGCTCGTCGGGCAGCACTACGCGGTGGCCGGCCTGTGGCACGCCCCGAACCCGGCCTTCTTCTCCTACCGCCACACCTCGGTGATCATCGCGGTCGTCACCCTCGGCTTCGCCGCGGTGGCCGCGGTCGCGCTCGGCCGGCCCCGCTGGGCGAACTGGCGGTGGCTGACGGTCGCGGGCGCACTGACCTACCCGTTCTACCTGGTCCACGAACACCTGGGCTGGGTGACGATCGGCTTCCTCCACCAGCGCGTGGGCCTGCCGTCCTGGGCCACGTTCGCGGGCACGATCGCGGCGATGCTGACCCTGGCGTGGCTGCTCAACCGGTACGTGGAGGAGTGGGCCACACCGCGGCTGCGGAGGGCGCTGGCGCGGCGGGGGTGATCCGCCGCCACCCGCTTCTGTGCGCGGCGAGCCCTTCCCGTCCCGATCTCGAGGACGGGAAGGGCTCGATCAGTTCGCGCCGCCGTCTGCGTAGCGGGCCTCGATGCCCGCCACGATCAGGGACAGGCCCTCCTCGAACCGCTCGTCGTAGGACGTGAAGAGCTGTCTGCCGGCGGCGGCCGCGAGGGGGAACTCGGCCAGGCGCTCGGCACGTTCGTCCACGTCGTAGCCCTCGCGGCGCTCGCCGGGCAGCGGCTGCACGCCCTGCTCCTCGGTGACGAAGCCCAGCGTGTACAGGTATGCGGTCGTGCTCGCCCACGCCGCCTGCTCCGGGGTGAAGCCCGCGTCGACGAACACCCGCAGGTTCGCCTCCATCTGCGCGCCGTGCTCCGTGCCGGTGAACCGCGAACCGCTGAAGACCTTGGCGCCGTCGCGGTAGCGCAGGAGCGTGGCGCGCAGCCGGCGGTTCCCCTCGCGCAGCCGGTCCTGCCAGGAGAGGCCCGCCGGCGGGTGCGCCACGGCGCCCGGGGCGAGCGTGGTCCCGACCTCCGTCATGCGCCGGAACATCACCGTCGCCATCTCGTCGAGCAGCGCCTGCTTGTTCTTGAAGTGCCAGTACAGGGCGGGCGCCTGCACGTTCAGCTCCTTGGCGATGGCGCGGAGCGTCAGGCCCTCCAGGCCGACGTCGTTCAGCAGGTCCAGGGCCGTGTCGGCCACCTGCGCCTTGTCGAGTCTCGTCTTTTTCTGCTCAGCCACGCTTGACAGTTTAACGCCGTTAAGTCCATGCTTGACGTACGGAACTTAACGGCGTTAAGGAGCGGGGTGCGGGGGCATGACCGAGGTACTGATCGTGGGAGCGGGGCCGACCGGGCTGGTGCTGGCGGCGGACCTGGCCCGGCGCGGGGTGCGGGCGCTGCTGGTGGAGCGGGCGCGGGGCCTGTTCCCCGGCTCGCGCGGCAAGGGGCTGCAGCCGAGGACCCAGGAGGTCCTGTACGACCTGGGGGTGCTGGACGTGATCCGCGCGGCGGGGTCGGAGTACCCGAGGATGCGGGTCTGGGAGGGCGCCGAGCCCGGCGCCGAGTGGGACATGGTCGAGCGCGCGGAGCCGACGGAATCGGCGCCGTGGGCGAACGTGTGGCTGATCCCGCAGACCCGCACGCAGCGGGTGCTGTACGACCGGCTGCGGGAACTGGGCGGCGAGGTGCGCTTCGGCGCGGAGCTGACGGGCCTCGACCAGGACCAGGCGGGGGTGACCGCGCGGTTCGCGGACGGCTCGTCGGTGCGGGCGGCGTACGTCGTCGCGGCGGACGGCGGGCGTTCCACGGTGCGCAGGGCGCTGGGCATCGGCATGTCGGGCGAGACGGTGGACCCGAAGCCGATGCTGGTGGCGGACGTACGGGTGACCCGGGACGCCCCGCTCCCCGGCACGCACTGGCACGTCTGGCCGAAGGCCCCGGGCGGGGGCGTGGCGTTCTGCCCGCTGCCGCCGGAGACCGGGGAGGACGGACGGGACGGCGAGGAGAGTGGAGACGGCGGGCGGGTGTTCCAGCTGGCGGCGCAGTTCGCGGACGAGTCGGCGGTGCCGGACACCTCGGCGCAGGGCGTCACCCGGCTCCTCGTCGACCGGACGCCGCTGCGCGAGGAGCACATCGCGGAGGTGCTCTGGGCCTCGGGCTTCCGGGCACGCGCGGCGATGGCCGACCGCTTCCGGCAGGGCCGCGTCTTCCTGGCCGGCGACGCGGCGCACGTCCACTCCCCCGCGGGCGGCCAGGGGCTGAACACGAGCGTCCAGGACGCGTACAACCTGGGGTGGAAGCTCGCCGCCGTGCTGTCCGGTGCTCCGGCCCGGCTGCTCGACACGTACGAGGAGGAGCGGATGCCCGTCGCGGCGGACATCCTCGGGATCAGCACCCGCATCCACCGCGCGGGCGCCGCCGGCAGACCGACGCAGCGCGGCGCCGAGGTGCGGCAGCTCGGCATCGGGTACCGGGACGGCACGCTCAGCCGGGAGACCCGCACCGGCACGGCCGGCTCCGCACTGCGCGCCGGGGACCGGGCGCCGGACGGGCACCCGGGCGGCACCCGCCTCTTCGACCTGTTCCGCGGCCCGCACTGGACGCTGCTCGCGTTCGGCACTCCGGACCGGGACGCGGACATCGCCGCGTTCGGGAGCCCGGCGATACGGACGGCGCGGCTGCCGGAGTACGAGGCGTACGGGCGCGGGGTGTTCCTGGTGCGGCCCGACGGCTACGTGGCCTGGGCGGGCGAATCCGCCGAGGGGCTCGGGGCGTACCTGTCCGAGCTGGGGCTCGGCGCGGGCCCCGCTCCGGTCCCGGCCACCGGGCCCTCGCCGACTCCGGCTCCCGCCGCCTAGGCGCTGGCCAGGGACAGCTTCACGGCGAAGCCGAGGAAGAGGACGCCGGCCGCGGAGGTCGCGCCGGCCGACAGCCGCTTGCGCCGCCGGAACGCGGCGGCGAGGCGGGTGCCGCTGAAGATCAGGGCCGACAGGTAGAGCACGCTGGCGGCCTGCGCGAAGGCACCGAGGATCACGAAGGAGAGGGCGGGATACGCGTAGGAGGGGTCGACGAACTGCACGAAGAAAGCGATGAAGAACAGGATCGCCTTCGGGTTCAGCAGGCTGATGACGAACGCCCTGCGGAAGGGCCGCTCCTGGGCCTCCGGCACCTCGTCCGCGCCGGTCTCGGCGGCGAGCCGCTCACGACGGGTGCGCCACATGGCCCAGGCCGCGCGGAGCATCCCGACGGCGAGCCAGGTCAGATAGCCGGCGCCCGCGTACTTCACGATGCCGAACAGCACGGCGTTCGCCTGGAGCAGGGAGGCCACGCCCGCGGCGGACAGCGTCATCAGCACGGTGTCCCCGCACCAGACGCCGGCGGCGGCCTTGTAGCCGGTGCGTATGCCCTTGCGAGCGGCGACGGAGAGCACGTACAGCGAGTTCGGCCCCGGGAGGAGGACGATGAGGACGAGGCCCGCGAGATAGGTCGGCAGATCGATGACACCCAGCATGGCCGGAGTGTCGCACGCCCCTACGAATTACCCCCAACCGATTCCGCATCCCGGACGGCGCGCCTTCGGTCGCCCTGGCCTTGGGCGGTCTGCGTCCCGGCCTCACCCGCCTGGGCGAGGCGGCAGCCCGGCGTCGGGTGCGCGGTTCGTCCGGCCTGGGCTGCGGCGCCGCCGCCGTAGGGGCCGAGCACCGTGGCCGGCTGCTGCGCCGTCGTGGTTGCTCGCGCAGTTCCCCGCGCCCCTGACGGGGCACATCTGCCCCGGCGCCCGCCAGGCAGGGACAATCGCAGCCACGCGGCAGAGCCGCACAACAACACAGCCCCGCCCCGGGCCCCGGCGAGGCGCAGGCGGTGGTGGGTTCAGAAGGCGTCGGACGGGACGTACGTGCCCCACACCTCGCGGAGCGCGTCGCATACCTCGCCGACGGTCGCGCGGGCGCGCAGGGCGTCCTTCATCGGGTAGAGGACGTTGTCGTCACCTCCGGCGGCCTTCTTCAGGGCGGCGAGTGCGGAGTCCACCGCTGCCTGGTCCCGCTCGGCGCGCAGCCGCGCGAGGCGTTCGGCCTGCTGGGCCTCGATCGCCGGGTCGACGCGGAGCGGCTCGTAGGGCTCCTCCTCGTCGAGCTGGAAGCGGTTGACCCCGACCACGACCCGCTCGCCCGAGTCGGTCTCCTGCGCGATCCGGTACGCGGAACGCTCGATCTCCGACTTCTGGAAACCGTGCTCGATCGCGCTCACCGCCCCGCCCAGGTCCTCGACCTTCCCCATGAGTTCGAGCGCGGCCGCCTCCACGTCGTCCGTCATCTTCTCGACCACATACGACCCGGCGAACGGGTCCACGGTGGCCGTCACGTCCGTCTCGTACGCCAGCACCTGCTGGGTCCGCAGCGCGAGCCGCGCCGACTTGTCCGTCGGCAGCGCGATCGCCTCGTCGAAGGAGTTCGTGTGGAGGGACTGGGTGCCGCCCAGTACGGCGGCCAGGCCCTGCACCGCGACCCGCACCAGGTTCACCTCCGGCTGCTGCGCGGTCAGCTGCACCCCGGCCGTCTGCGTGTGGAAGCGCAGCATCAGCGACTTGGGGTTCTCCGCACCGAACTCCTCCTTCATCACCCGCGCCCAGATCCGCCGGGCCGCCCGGAACTTGGCGACCTCCTCCAGGATCGTCGTGCGGGCCACGAAGAAGAACGACAGGCGCGGGGCGAAGTCGTCCACGTCCATGCCCGCCGCCACGGCCGTGCGCACGTACTCGATGCCGTCCGCGAGCGTGAACGCGATCTCCTGCGCGGGCGAGGCCCCCGCCTCCGCCATGTGGTAGCCGGAGATCGAGATGGTGTTCCACTTCGGGATCTCGGCCCGGCAGTACTTGAAGATGTCCGCGATCAGCCGCAGCGACGGCTTCGGCGGGAAGATGTAGGTGCCGCGGGCGATGTACTCCTTCAGCACGTCGTTCTGGATCGTGCCCGTCAGCCGGTCCGCCGGCACCCCCTGCTCCTCCGCCACCAGCTGATACAGCAGGAGGAGAAGCGAGGCGGGAGCGTTGATCGTCATCGACGTGGAGACCTTGTCCAGCGGAATCCCGTCGAACAGCACCCGCATGTCGTCGATCGAGTCGATCGCCACACCCACCTTGCCGACCTCACCCGACGCGATCGGCGCGTCCGAGTCGTGCCCCATCTGCGTCGGCAGGTCGAAGGCGACCGACAGACCCATCGTCCCGTTCGCGATGAGCTGCTTGTAGCGGGCGTTGGACTCGGTGGCCGTACCGAAACCCGCGTACTGGCGCATGGTCCACGGCCGGCCCGTGTACATCGACGGGTACACACCCCGCGTGAACGGATAGGCGCCGGGCTCCCCCAGCTTGCTGTCCGGGTCCCAGCCGTCCAGCGCGGCCGGGCCGTACACCGGCTCGATGGGCAGTCCGGACTCGGATTCGCGCGCCATGGTGGTGCCTCCAGCGGTGTGACGGACCGTGCTAGCCGACCTTCGCGACGGACTGTAGCGGCGGGCCTGCGGGGAGTGGAGGGGCCCACGCTGGGACCTTGCTCACAGACTCGCACGGGCCGTGTGACGCTGCCTCCGCGCCGCGTTCGCAACCATTTACGCTCGGGCAGCATCTGTGCAGACAAGAGAGAACGGCGCGACGGGCGGGGGACGCCATGCGGACAGCTGTCACAAGGAATTCCATCCGGGCCACACTGTCGGTCGCCGGCGTGCTGGCGCTGGTCGGCGGGTGCACGGCGCAGGCCGTGCAGACCGACGGGCACGCGAAGCCCCCCGGCACCACGGCCACCGGCACCACTCCGGGCGCCGCCTCCTCCGGCCCGGCCTCGCCGAAGCCGGCCGCGAAGTCCTCCGCGCCGGAGGCCGCCGCGTCCGACGACGCCAAGCCCTCCGCCTCGCCGACACCCGCGCCCAGGACCCTGTACAAGCCGGGCGACCAGGGCAAGGGCGTGCGGGAGCTGCAGGCCCGGCTGCGTCAGGTGGCCTGGCTGTTCGAGGGGCCGACGGGCACGTACGGGCCGGCGACGACCCGGGCCGTCAAGGGTTTCCAGGGCAAGCGCGGCCTGCCCCGGACCGGCACGACGGACTCGGTGACCTGGGAGCGGCTGCTGAAGATGACGCACACGCCGACCCGCGACGAGCTGTACGCGGCGGGCGGGCAGCCGGCGGCGAAGCCGGATCCGCGCTGCATGACGGGCCGCGTGATGTGCATCAGCAAGACCAGCCGGACCCTGACCTGGATGATCGACGGCAAGCGGCTGATGACGACGGACGTGCGCTTCGGCTCGCAGTACACGCCGACCCGCGAGGGCGTCTTCCACGTGGACTTCAAGTCCCGGCACCACGTCTCGACGATCTACCACACGCCCATGCCGTACGCGATGTTCTTCAGCGGCGGCCAGGCCGTGCACTACTCGTCGGACTTCGCGGCCCGCGGCTACGCGGGAGCCTCGCACGGCTGTGTGAACGTGCGGGACGAGGCGAAGATCGCGTCCCTCTTCGACCAGGTCCGCACCGGCGACAAAGTCGTCGTCTACTGGTGAGCCCCGCACTCGGGGGCTGAGGCGGAAGAGAGGAGAGGGCGTGGGTGGGACCGGGGGAACGTGTCCCACCCACCCCCGTGGCACAAAGCCCCACGGTCGGGGGGAAACCCCGCGGCTGCTCGCGCCCGTGAACCGTAGGGACTATCAGTAAATCGCCC